>DATLLB010000570.1:0-11962 GCA_035538075.1 Enhygromyxa sp. | reverse complement strand
ATCGCCGCGCGTGGATCGGAGCCCGCTGCGGCGGAGCTGGCCTCGCAGGGCAGCTCGATCGCGACCACGAACGCCTCGCGCTCGCGCACGCACAGGCGCCAGCTCGCGCGCTGCTCGTCGGCGATCAGCGTGATCGGAGCGTCGGCCAGCTCGATCAGGATCTCGGTCGTCTCGAGCGAGCCGTCGCTGTCGATGATCATGCCGTCGCTCGAGCCCTCGGCGGTCGCGACACAGCGCTCGACCAGATCGACCGCGCGATGGACCAGCTCGAGGCCGAGCACGGCCTCGTCGGCGCCGTCGACCTCGATCCGCTCACGACGATCATCGACGCTGCACTCGACCACGATCGACTCGCCGGTCGAGGTCAGCGACAGCACCACGCTGCCGTCGGTGCCGATCCCATGGCCGCCCTCGAGCAAGCGCATGAGCAGCTCGCCGTGAAAGCGGTGGAGCTGCTCGTCGCCCATGTGCTCTTCGAGGCCGGAGACGTCGAGCTCCACGCGGCTGGGACCAGCGGCCGGACCCAGCGCGAAGACGGTGCTCAGCAGCCACGCGTGCACGAGCGGAGCCTACTAGCGAGCGCACTCGAGTTGCCCGATCCGCCGCTCGACCTCGCTGTCGTAGCGGCCGCCGGGGAAGCGACGGCGATGCTCGGACCAGTGCTCGCAGGCGCTCGACGTCGACGCGGAGCGCTCGACCAGCGTGCCGCGCTCGTAGGAGATCACCTCGAGCGTGCGGGGCTCGTCCTGCTCGCGCGCGAGGGCGTCGAGCTTGGCGATCGCGGCCTCGAGCGCGCCCGCCCGCCGCAGCCGCGCGACCTCGGCGAGGCCCTCGGCGAGCTGCGCCTTGGCGTCGTCGATCATGACAGGGCGCACGACGGGGCGCGGTTGCTGCGGAGCCGGCTCGTCGATCGCGTCGCTCCAGCCGTAGCGCTGGCCCGGCTCGATCGCCTCGACCTCGCCGTCCAGCCGACGAAACTGGATCGCGCCCTCGAGCAGATCGACGTGGCCCCCGGCGCTCGCGTGGCGAATGGCGAAGCGGGTGCCGAGCACCTCGATCGATCCGCCCGAGACATCGACCCGGGCCGGGTGCTCGCGATCTTCGACATGCTCGACCACGAACATCAGCTCGCCTTCGACAACCGCCACGCCGCCGTCGATCGGCTGCAGACGCGTGGGCGTCCAGATCTCGATGTCCATGGCTGGCTGCGCGAGGCGGAGGCGGCAGCCCGCTTCGAAGCGCAGGAACTCGTCGTCGGACTGCGACCACGCGCACGCCTCGGACGTCAGCGTGAGGCCCGGCGCCGGCGGAGTCACGCTCGCGCGCTGAACCTCGCTCGGCTCGGGCAGCGAGGGCGTCGGCGCCTCCACTGCCGCGCTCGCCTCGTCTGCAGTTTCGGGCGACCAGTCGCGCAGCGCGAGCACGGTCAGCGCCACGCCGGCCGCGAACGCGAGCCCGACCACCAGCGAGCGACGCACCGGCGAGGGCCCGACCGAGCGCAGCGTGGTCGCGGCGACGATCCGCGCCTCCAGCCCCGCGGGCATCGGTACACGGGCCAGGCACGCGTCGAGCTCGAGCATCTCTTCGCGCTCAGTCATGATCACCTCCTGCTTTCAACGTTCGTGTGGCCCGGTCGAGCAGCTTGCTGACGTAGCCCTTCGAGTGGCCGAGGATCTCGCCGACCTCGACCAGCGACTTGCCGTCGACGTGAACCATCCAAAAGCACATGCGCTGCTTCGGCGGCAGCTGCTCGAGCCGTGCGAACAGCTGAGCGAGCTGCTCGCGATGGATGCCGAGCTCCTCGGGCGTGTTGGGCTCGGGCAGCCGATCTCGCAGCGCCCAGCGAACCGGAGCCGACGCCCGCAGCTTCTGTCCGCGCAGGCGATTGAGGCAGCGTCGCGTGGTCACGCGATACAGCCAGCCCGCGACGTTGTGCACCTGCGCGAGCTCGTCGATGTGGGCGAAGGCCTGCAAGAACACCTCTTGCGTGACGTCCTCGGCCCAGCTTCGATCGCCGCTGTAGCGCAGCGCGAGCCGAAACACCATGGCCCCGTGAGCTCGATAGAGCGCGGTGAGTCGCTCGTTGGGCGTCGGCGCGACCTCTTCGGTTTGCGCGGCGACGTGCAGGCCCCGACGGGGCGGAGGTGACGCGGAGTGACGCACGTGATCGTGGCTCGTGACGAGCCCAGCTCGATGACACGCGAGCCTAGATCGAGTTTCCTGCGCGGCGCTAAGATACGCGGCAGGAAACTCGATCTAGGCTCGCGTGTCGGCCGATCATGCAACGTCGAAATGCTCGCGCCTGTCTGTTCGTGTCCATCGGCCTCGTGTTCGTCGGGGGCTGTGACACCATCAAGATCGATCACCACGCCAAGCTCGAGGCTCGCGCCACCAGCCTGGCCGAGGCCTACTGTGCGGCCTACCAAGAGTGCGATTGCACGCCGCTCGCGACCGACGTGATCCACTCCGATCCCGAGCAGTGCGTGAGCGAGGAGAAGGCGCGGCTGCTGTCCGCGTTCGAGAAGGCCGAGGACGAGGGCCTCGAGTTCGACTCGGGCTGCATGGATCAGCTGCTCTCGCGCTACGAGGCGCTCGACTGCGAGAGCATCGCCAGCCTGCAGCGCCAGCTCGGCAATCCGCTGCTGGCCGAGAACTTCGGCTGCGCGCTCTACCATGGCGAGGAGGTCGGCGGGGTCTGTGCGATCGTCGACGGAACCTCGTGGAGCGACTGTGCCGCGGGGTGGATGTGCAATGACGGCCACAACGAGTGCCAATCGGTGTTGGCCAGCAAGGACCAAGGCGAGTCGTGTGCCTTCGCCGGATACTCGTCCTCGATCGACTGCGAGCCTGGGCTCTACTGCGATCAATTCGACGGCTGCCAGCCGGGCGGAGCGACGGGCGATCCGTGCCTGCGCGGCGGCGATGGATCCGGCCAGTGCGTGGCCGATCACTGGTGCGAGCCGAATGTCTCCGACGCGATCGAGGGCACCTGCCAGCCGCTGCTGCCGGCCGGCGATCCGTGCGTGCTCGCCAGCGGCGACGAATCGTGCCATGGCTGGTGCGAGCCCTCGCCGGACTCGCCCGATCCTGCGATCGGGGCGTGCATCGACATCCCCGCGGTCTGCCTGCACGAAGGTCTGCGGCCGCCTGTTTGAGCGCAATCAGAGCGCGATCAAAACCCGAGCGCGAGCCGATTGTCGACCAGCGGCGGGCACCAGAAGTAGCTGCCCGACAGCGGCCGCGTGAAGCGAAACAGCGCGTCGGTGATGCCATCCTCGTGCCCGACCATCCGTCGCAGCAGCGCCTCGTAGGCGTCGAAGCGCCGACCAAACGCCACGAACACCAGGCCTTCGCCGCTCGGGTCGCTCCACGGCATCGAGCGGCGCAGCACGAACGCCTCCGGATCGAAGCTCTCCTGTGCGGTGCGCTTGACGTGGGCGGAGGGCGGCGCTTCGTCGATCTCTTCGTCGTCGGCCATCGTGCGCCCGATCGTCAGGTCGCGCTCTTCGGGCTCCATCGCGTCGAGGTGATCGAGATCGTGGATCCACCGCTGCACGGCCACGAAGCTCTCGCCGCTGGGTCCGATCGCGGCCGCGATCGCGTCCTCACCCTTGGGGTTCTCGGTGCCGTCGACATAGCCGCTGAGGTCGCGACCCTCGCGGTGACGAAAGCCCTCGATGAGCTCGTCGAGATCGTACCCGTCGACCAACGCATCGCTGAGATCGCGGCTGCGGTGGAGCAGCTCGCCGCGATCGTGCCCACGCAGCCACAGCCACAGCCCCGCTTGCGTCGACGGCACGCTGATGCCCGGCCCGACCAAGCTCGGGTGCACGCGCAGGCCCTCGATCGTCACGCCGAGCGCCGCGATCGTCGGTGCCCCAATCCCGACCACCAGCGACTCATCGATGTCGCGCGAGGCCAATTCGAGCAGCGACGCACGAACGTCGCCGCCCGGTCGGACGTTGAAGAACAAGTAACGGCTAGCGGCAGGCACATCGGCCAGGATGCCTGGTTGCGGTTGTCCCATCGCGCCGACTTTGGCTCGCCGACGCGCTCGCGCGCAAGCGATCTCGATCTCGCGCCGCTCACCAACAGCGCGCCGCGTCACAGGCCGCGCGAGCGTTGGGACAATCCAGCACCTCGAACGTGCGCGCGTCCGCGTCGTCCAGCGGCTCGCCGTGATCGTACACGCGCGAGGCGTCGCGGCCGAAGCCATGCGGGAGCGGCTCATAGCTGCTCGGGTCGGCGCCTTGGATGGCGACGAGCGCCCACCCGGGTCCGCCCTGAGTGCCGATCGACTGCGGCTGCTGCCGATAGACCTGCTTCGCATCCATCAGCAGGAAGTCGCCCCACAGCCCGCACGCAGGCGAGGTCGCCACGATGGTCGCGCTCGCTGGCACGCCACGCCACTCGCAGTACACGGCATCGGGATCGCACGACACGGCGCCGCGATCCACGGTGAACATGGTGAAGCCTTGCTCGACCGCGGCAGCGGACCCGACCTCGTAGCGTCCCAGGACTTCGCAGCCGCGCGCGGGCGGACAATCGGGCCGCGCTTCGAGGCGCTCGCCGCTCGTGCTCGCAGCGTCATTCGGCGGCGGGCTTGCGGCGATCGATCCCTCAGTCTCGGTCACGCCTCGATCGCAGCCCAACATCGACAGCCAGAGCACGAACGGAACACACAGCGGGGATCGCATGCGAAGCCGATTGTACTGAGACAATCGTGGTTCGCCGATCGGAATTGGACGTGAGGAGGCGAGCTCATCGCCGATCGCACGGGCTGGCCGTCGCCCATCAGCCGGGTCATGCTCGCGCAGCCTGTCACGCGTGACCCAGCCGTTCGTCCGCATCGAGCTCCGTCAGGCCACGCGCGAGCTGCGACGCGAGCTGTTCTCCACGCTCCCGCGCGAGGATGAGCTCGAGCGCATCTCGCTGTCGCCGATCGACGCCGCGGAGCCGGCGGCGGGCAGCCGACCGCAGACCATCCTGCTCGACGAAGCCGGCCGCCGCTTCATGTTCAAGCTCGCGCCGGCCGAGCTGATCGCGGCCGAGCTGTTCGCTCATCGTCTGCGCGAGCTCGGTCGCCGGCTGCATGTGCCCACCGCTCGCCGCCAGCTCGAGCTGCCCGGGCTCGGGCGCGTGACCGGCATGCTGCAGCCGGAGATCCCGGTGGTCGGTGCGCTGGCCAACGATCCCAAGCGCTGGTCGAAGCTGCAGCGCGAGGCGATGCTGCGCGAGCACCCATGGGAGTGGTTGGTCGCCAACCTCGACACCCACGTCGATCAATACGTGCTGGTCGGCGAAGACCAGATCCCGATCAACATCGACTGGGATCACGCGCTCGTCGATCTCGATCAGACCACGCTGACTCGCTTCAACCGCCGCTCGGCCACGATCGCGCCGATCCGCAATTTGCTGTACTCCGAGTATGTGCTCGGTCGGCTGCGGCTCGACTTCCTGGGCATGCAGCTGCAAGCGCGCAAGGCCGCGGAGATCCCCGACGCGTTGGTGATCGAGCTGCTCGATCGCCACGCCGAGGAGCTCGCGCTGCCGGACGCGCGCAAGCTCGAGATCCGCGAGAAGGTGCTGCGGCGCAAGGCCAGCCTGGTCGCCGACTTCGACGCGCTCGTCGAGTCGCTCCGGCACGAGCGCGAGGACAACCGCGGCATCGCCCGCACGCCGCGGACTCGCATGGCTCGCACGATCGCCCACGCGCAGGATGCTTGGCAGCGCTTCGTGATCGTCGTGCTGCACACGCGGGTGCTGCGGCCGGCGCTGCGTCGCTATCGATCGCTGCTCGCCGCGCTCGCGCGCACGCGCAGGTCTTGAGCCCACGCCCGCAGTCGCGCCATGCCTTCGGCGTACGAGACCGCCGGTGCGTAGCCCAAGTCCCGGCGGGCCGCCCCGATGTCGTACCAGTGCGCGGTCGAGAGCTGGCTGACGACGAAGCGAGTCAGCGGCGGCTCGCTGCGCAGGCGCAGCAGCTTCCACAGGCCCTCGACGATCGCCGCGATCGTCCTGGCCACGCCGACGGAGACCCGCTTCTCGACCGGCGCGAGCCCGTTGGCGGTCAGCAGATCATTCAAGAACTGATGCCCCGAGCACGGCTCGCCCTGCGTGACGAAGTACGCACGCCCGGCCGGCGGCGCGCCGAACTGCAGGCGATCGTGGGCGGCCAGGTGAGCTGCGACCGCGTTGTCGATGTAGAGCGTGTCGACCGGCTGCGGCGCGCCGATCAACCGCACTCGACCCTGGCGCGCCTTGGCGAGCACGCGCGGCATCATCGAGGTATCGCCCGGGCCCCAGACCAGGTGCGGTCGAATCGCGACGGTCGCGAGCGCCTCGCCGTTGGCGGCCAGCACCTCCTGCTCGGCCAAGGCCTTGGTCGCGGGATAGTGCGCCTCGAAGTGTGCAGGGTAGGGTGCCGACTCGTCGACGCCCGCGACCGAGTCGCCGCCGTGCACGACGCTGGGCGTGCTCGTGTAGATCAGCTTGCGCACGCCGTGCGCGAGGCAGGCCGCGATCACGTTGCGGGTGCCGAGCGTGTTGATGCGAAAGAATTCTTCGTAGGGCCCCCACATCTCCACGCGCGCGGCGGTGTGAAAGACCGCCGCGCAGCCAGCCACCGCCGCGCTCACGGCCTCCGCGTCGGTGATGTCCCCACGAACTTGCTCGACCCCCCACTCGCGCAATTGCGGATAGTCGCCGCGCGCGAAGCTGCGGACCTGCTCGCCACGATCACGCAGCGCCCGAATGATCGAGCGCCCCAAGAACCCGCCGCCGCCGGTCACCAGGATGGTCACCGCAGTCGCTCCTCCGCCCACTCGCGCAACTGCTCGCGGCCGATCTTGGCGTTGTGGCGAATGTCGACCGGAAACCCGCCGCGCCTGTCGTAGCGCAGATAGTGTCGGATGCGATCGAGCCCCGGGTGGTCGGCCGCCAGCGAGCGCAGCTCGGCCTCGATCTCCGCCCACGCGCGCACGGTCCCGGGCTCCAGCTCCACACATAAGGTCGGCCCCGCCGAGGGCCCGACCAGCGCGCTGCGAAACACCTGCGGATGCGCGTCGAAGACCTTCTCGGTCGAGTCGGTGAACATGGTCTCGTCGCCGACGCGCACGCGGTGAGCCTTGCGTCCGCAAAACCAGATGCGCCCGCGATCGTCACGCCAGCCGACGTCGCCCATGCGATGCCAGATGTGCTCGCCGTCGCGGATCTTGGCCTTGTCGGTGTTGTGCGCGTCGTCGAAGTAGGCCTCGGTCACCATCGGCCCACGCACGGCGATCTCACCGATCTCGCCGTCGGGCACGACCAGATCGTCGGACCAGCGCTCGATCGGGCCGTCGTCGATTCGAACGATGCGCACGTCGATCGCGGGCACCGGCGCGCCCACGCACACGCCCGCGCCAGCCTCGGTGCGCGCCCAAGTCTCGCCCAAGATCTCGCGGCCGGCCAAGCACGCGACCGGCAGCGACTCGGTCGCGCCGTAGGGCGGGAACACGTCGGCGCTCGCGTCGAGCATGCCGTGCCAGCGCGCGATGGTCTGGGCCGGCAGCGGAGCCCCGGCCGCGATCACCCGACGCAGGCTCGGCAGCTGCACGCGCTCGCGCTCGCCGTAGCGACCGACGGTGTTGAGCAGCGCAGGCGAGCCGAACATCGTGGTCACGTTGAAGCGACGGATCGGCTCGATGATGTTGCGCGGATCCACGGCGGCGGGGCGCGAGGCGTCCATGTCGGGGATCACCGTGGTCATGCCGAGCGCCGGATCGAACAACGCGAACAGCGGGAAGGTCGGTAGGTCGACCTCGCCTGGCTCGATCGAAAACATCGATCGGATCGCCGCGACCTGGGCCACGAAGTTGCGGTGGCGATAGACGACGCCCTTCGGCGGACCGGTGCTGCCGCTGGTGAACAGCACGGCCGCGACCTCGTCGGGGCCGGTCGAGCGCGGGCGCTCGCCCTTGCGCAGACGCTCGGCCCCACGCGCTTCGACCTCGGCGAGCGTGTGCCCGCCGAGCCCCCAGCCGCCGACCCACACCAATTGCTTGACGGTCTCGCGGCCCCAGCCGAGCGCGATGCGAGCCGCGTGGGCGAGCGGGATGCCAATGAACGCACTCGGTCGCGCGCGCGCGAGACAAGCCGCGAGCCCGCGCACGCCGAGGCCCGGATCGATCATCACCGGCACGACGCCGGCCTTGAACATCGCGAAGCTCAACGCGAACAGCTCGGGGCTCGGCTTGACCATCAGCGCCGCTCGGTGGCCACGCTCGATGCCGACCGCGGCCAGGCCCAGCGCGATGCGATCGCTGCGCTCGTCGAGCTCGCGGTAGCTGATCTGCGTGTACTCGACCACGCCCCGCTCTCGACGCTTGCCCGGAAAGTAGATCGCGGTCGCGTCGGGCTGCGCCGCGGCCATGCGCGGCAGCATGTCGGCGACGGTCGCGGGCGTGTCCGTGCTCATGCCGCGACCTTCTCCACGGCGAGGAAGCGCAGCACCAGCGCCTCGATCTCCTCGCCCGCGTCCTCGAGCACATAGTGCCCCGCGTCGGCGAAGCGGTGGACCTCGGCGTGCGGGAGCTTCTGCTGCCAGACCCGCAGGAAGTGATCGTCGAACACGAAGTCGCGCGCGCCCCAGCAGATCAGCACCGGGCGATCATCGAACTGCCCGACGCGCTCGCCGACACCGCTGACGATCTCGAAGCCCGGATCGCCAGCTCGCAGCGGGATGTCCTGCACGAAGCGCAGCACCGCGCGACGGTTGGCCCAGCTGTCGTAGGGGGCGATCAAGCCCGCGCGCACCTCCTCGCTCAGCGGCCGCCGAGTCACGCACAGCCGCGTGGCCCCGCGCGCGAACGCATTGAGCCCGCGCACCAGCACCGCACCCAGGCCGGTGTTGCGGGCCAACCACAGCGAGGCCGGCATGCGCTTGCTCGGCGGCAGCCCGAACGCGGCGGTGTTGAGCAGCACCAGGCGCGTCACCAGCTCGGGGTGTCGATCGGCCCAGCCCATGCCGATCATCCCGCCCCAGTCGTGGACCATCAACGTGACGTCGCGCAGCTGCAGCGCGTCGACCAGGCGCTCCACGTCGTCGATCCGTCGCGCGAGCCGATACGAGTAGCGGTGATCATCAGGCTTGTCGGACTTGCCACAGCCGATGTGATCCGGCGCGATCACGCGGTGGGTCGTTCGCAACGCCGAGATCAGCCGCCGCCAGTAGAACGACCAGGTCGGGTTGCCGTGCAGCATCAGCACGACCGGCCCCTCGCGCGGCCCCTCGTCGACGTAGTGCATGCGCACGCCGGGCGAGAGCTCGAGCCAGTGCTCGGCGAAGGGATAGAGCGCGGTCGAGACCCGCATCACCACACCACCTCGGCCATGCTGCAGTTGAGCCCCGAGCCGATCCCGAGCAAGGCCACGCGTGCGCCCGCACGCAGGCGCCCGAGCTCGGCCGCCTTGGCGAGCACCAGCGGGATCCCGGCCGGCCCGACGTTGCCGTACTCGGGATAGGTGGCGAGCAGCTTGGCTTCGTCGATGCCCAGCCGCGCGCGCAGCTTGTCGGTGTGCGCCTTGCTGACCTGGTGGACCACGACCTCGTCGAGCCGCTCGGGCTGCCAGCCGAGCTCCGTCTGCGCGCACGCCCAGGTGCGCTCGGCCAGCTCGAGCCCGCACGTCAGCAGATCGGCCGAGTTGGTCTCCATGTGATCGACCTGCCCGCGGCACAGATCGCGGTGCTCGGTCGCAGCCAGGGTCACGCCGCCGAGGTAGCGGTGGGCGTGCGGCAGCGCGTCGGCGCGACCGAGCACCATCGCCGCGCCGGCCGAGCCCAGCGTCAAGGTCGCGAAGTTGGCCCAGAAGCTGGCCTGATCGACGTCGTCGCGGGCGAGTCGCTCGATGGTCTTGTCGACCACGAAGCGGCTGTTCTCACCGTCGACGACCAGCCCGAGCTCGATCTGCCCGCGCTCGATCATGTTGCCGACGATGTCCATGCCATTGAGGAAGCCCAGGCACGCGTTGCCGACGTCGAAGTTGAGGCACCCGGGCCCGAGCTCGAGCTTGCCGTGCACCAGGCACGCGGTCGACGGCTCGACGTAGTCGCGGCACACCGACGTGGAGATCAAGATCCCGACGCGGCTGCGATCGATGCCAGCCTGCGCGAGCGCCCGAGCGCCCGCGAGCGCGGCCGCGTCGGAGGGCAGGACCGACGCATCCCACATGCGGCGAGCCTTGATGCCGGTGAGCCCCTCGAGCAGCCCCTTGGGCACGCGCAGGCGCTTGAGCGTGGGCTCGAGCCGAGCCTCGAGCTCGGCCGAGCTCACTCGGTGAGTGGCGTCGACGTGGGCGACGCTGTAAATCGCGACGTTCTCGAAGCGCATGCGGAGCGAAGCGCACCGTACTACCTAAGCCCCCCCGCAGGCGACATGGCACTGAGCCACGCTTCGTCCGCTTCGCGGCCGGTCGGTCGCTGCGCTCCCCTCGGTGGGCTGGTTTTTTGTGCTCGACGGCTCGCGTGCCCCCAGGGGGCACAGATCACGTGAGTCACCGGAGTCGACGTCACGGAGGCGTGGACATCATCACGCACGCGCCCGCGTTGGTCGTGACCGTGACCACGTCGCCGACGCAGTCGCCGTTGAGATCACCGATCCACAGCTGCCGCGTGTTGGTGCCCGAGCAGGTGACCTGCTTGGCCGGACCGAAGTTGGCGTCGCCGGTCGCGAGGTACACGGCCATGGTCCCGTTCGAGCCGGTCGCGGCGACGTCGTCGATGCCGTCGAGATCGATGTCTGCGACCGCGACCGCGGTCGGGCCCGAGGGCGCGGAGATCTCTTCGTCGGGCATGAAGGTGCCGTCGCCGTTGCCCGCGAACACGTGACCCGCATCCGAGCCGCCGCCGGCGGTGGTCAGCACGATGTCGACCACGCCGTCCCCGGTGACGTCGCCCGAGGCGATCCCGGTCGGGCCGCCGGTGAACGGCAGCGGCGTGGCGAAGTCGAACTCGGCCGCGCCGTTGCCGATGCCGACGTAGAGGTTGCCGAAGGTGGCCACGGCCACGTCGTGGTAGTCGTCGCCGTCGAAGTCACCGACGCCGATCGTGTTGGCGCCGCCGAACGGAGCGGGCGACTCCACGATGTTGGGCGGGAAGTAGCTCTCCTGCCCGATCGAGGCCACGTACACGAGCAGCTTCTGCGCGCCGGGCATGACGACATCGAGCGCGTCGTCGCCAGTCGCGAGCCCGAGCGCGAAGGTGCCGGACTCGGGCTGGAACGACTCGTAGTCGTAGAAGCCACCGCGGCCGTCGCCGCGCATGCGGGCGAGCACCGTGCCGTTGGTGAAGGCGCGGAACACCACGTCGAACACACCGTCGGCGATCGCTCCACCGATCACGATCTCGGGCAGCGTGCCCTCGCCGAGGTCGGTGATCATCGGGCCGTTGAAGCTGCCGTTGCCGGCGTTGAGGTGGACGGCGATCAGGTGCTCGTCGCGCGAGGTTCCAATCACGTCGATGTCGCCGTCGTTGTCGACGTCGCCGATCGTCACGCCCTGCGAGTTGGCGCCGATCTCGAGCATCGTCGCGTCCATGTACGAGACCGCGTAGGGCCCGTCGGCGCAGGCTCCCGGATCGCCATCGCCGTCACCGGGCTCACCGTCGCCGTCGCCCGGCTCACCATCGCCGTCGCCCGGCTCGCCGTCGCCGTCACCGGGCTCGCCGTCGCCATCACCCGGCTCACCGTCGCCGTCACCCGGCTCACCATCGCCATCGCCGGGCTCACCATCGCCGTCGCCGGTCGGGTCGCCGTCGCCGTCACCGACCTCTGTCCCTCCATCATCATCGTTCGTCTGCGGAGGATCCTCGAAGCAGCCGAGCGGCAGCACGAGCGGGAGCAGCAGGGAGGCGTAGATCGGTCGCAAGCGCATTGGATGGCGATGCTACACCGCCATCGCACGCGTCGGTGAGCGCTCGCGCCCG
>DATLLB010000569.1:0-3286 GCA_035538075.1 Enhygromyxa sp. | reverse complement strand
GGGCAGACCTGGAAGAAGATCATCGCGCGCGACGAGCTCGACGCCTACGCGGCCAAGCATCAGGTGATCGCGAGCCGACTGTTCGCGGGACGCATGCTGATCCACGTGCTGGCCGAGAGCCGACCCGACGCGAGCTTCGATCCGGTCGAGCCCGATCTCGAGGACGTGTACTTCACCACCCTCGCCCGCGCCCGCGTGAGCGCCCGGCAAACTGCGACGGCCGACGGCGCCGCGGCGGGGGGGCTCGCGTGAGTCAGTTCCTCGACGTCCTGCGCTTCGAGCTGGCGTTTCGGCGGCGGCACCCGCCGCTGTGGATCTTCACCGGCATCTGCTTCGTGTTCGCGTTCTTGACGATCGCGATCAAGGGCGGCACCACCCCGTTCGGGGGCGAGGGCGCGATCGCCATCAACGCGCCGGTCGTGCTGCAGCTGATGATGTCGGTGTTCTGCCTGCTGCTCGGGCTGGTGATCACCACCGCGTTCGTGGCCGCGTCGGTCGTACGCGACGAGGAGCTCGGCATCGCCGGGCTGTTCTACGCCACGCCGCTGCGCAAGGTCCCGTACCTGCTCGGGCGCTTCTCCGGCTCGATGCTCGCGGCGTGGTTCATGATCAGCGGGCTCGCGCTCGGGGCGATGCTGGCCAGCGTGATGCCGTGGCTCGACCCCGAGCGCACGGTCCCGCTGAGCCTCACACCCTACGTCTATTCGCTGACGGTGTTCTTGTTCCCGAATCTGCTGCTGATCGGCGCGATCGCGTTTGCGATCGCCACGCTCACGCGGCGGATGATGTTCAGCTATGTCGCGCTGCTCGGGCTGATCGTCATCTACGTGGTCTCGGGCAATTACATCCGCGACCTCGACAACGACTTCATCGCCGCAGTCAGCGATCCCTTTGGCATTCGCGCGTACGGGTACGCGACCCGCTACTGGACGCCCGCCGAGATGAACTCGATCGCCGCGCCGTTCACGACCGAGATCCTGGTCAATCGCGCGATCTGGATCGGCGTCGGCCTCGGGCTGCTCGCGTTCACCGTCGTCCGCTATCGCATGGCGCTGCCGAGCAGCAGCGCAGGCAAGCGCACGCAGCTCGACGCGCCAGCCGAGCTCACGCCAGCGCTTCGCTCCGCCGCGCTGCCGGCCGTCGACCTGCGCTACGACTGGCGCAGCGCGCTCGCGAGCCTGCGCCTGCAGACGCGCGTCGAGGTGCGGGCGCTGGTCCGCAGCGCGCCGTTTTTGGTCATCGCGCTGTTTGGCGTCGGCAACATCGTCGGCGTCGCGTTCGGCTCGATCGAGCGTGACGGCACCACCACGCTGCCGGTCACGCACCTGATGCTCGGCGTGATCGAGGGCGGGATGTCGGCCTTCATGCTGATCGTGCTGGTGTTCTACGCGGGCGAGCTGATCCACCGCGAGCGCAAGTACAAGATGAACGAGCTGTACGACGCGCTGCCGATCGGCAATTTCGTGCCGCTGCTGGCCAAGCTCGCGGCGATGCTGGTCGCGCTGATCGTGCTGCTGCTGGTCGCGGCGGCCACGACGATGGCGTTTCAGCTGGGCAAGGGCTACCCGAAGCTCGAGCTCGGCCTCTATCTGCGCGACATCTTCCTGTTTCAGGTGGTCGTGTGGATGGTGCTGAGCGTGGCCGCGATCGTGGCCCAGGTGCTCGTCAACCACAAGTTCATCGGCTACGCCGTGATGGTGTTGATCTTCGTGGTCCAGGCTGCGCTGCCGGCCATGGACTTCGAGCACAACCTCTACAATTTCGCGAGCTTCCCCGGCGTCACCTACTCGGACATGAACGGCTACGGCCACTTCGTGGCCGGGCAAGTGGCGTTCTCCATCTATTGGGGCGCCGCCGCGCTGTTGTTGTTGGTGATCGCCGAGCTGTTCTGGGTGCGCGGGACCGACAATCCATTCAAGCTGCGGGTCCGCGCGGCGCGGGCTCGACTGAGGCGCGGGCGCACGGCCTTGATCATCGCGCTCTCGCTGATCTGGCTGAGCTCCGGTGCCTGGATCTTCTACAACACCAACGTGCTCAATCGTTACCTGCCCAGCGATGAGCTCGAGGCGCTGCAGGCCCGCTACGAGCGTGACTACAAGCAGTACGAGGGGCTCGCCCAGCCGCGCATCACCGCGGTCGAGGTCGAGGCCGACGTCTTCCCGAGCGAGCGTCGGGTGGCCGTACGCGGCACGCTGCGCCTGCAGAACAAGACGCAGGAGCCGATCAGCGACATTCACGTGCTCGCGTACGACACCGAGATCGAGGTCGCGCTGCTCGAGCTGCCCGACGCCGAGCTGACCCACTTCGATGAGGAGCTCGGCTACCGCATCTACACGCTGGCCTCGCCGATGCAGCCCGGCGACTCGCTCGAGCTGAAGTACGACTTTCGCAAGCACATGCGCGGGTTCGCCAATCAGTCCGGCGACAACTCGATCGTCGCCAACGGCACCTTCATCAACAGCGGCACCTTCATGCCGCACCTCGGCTACAGTGATCAGCTCGAGCTGACCGATCCCGACGAGCGCCGCGAGCACGGCCTGCCCGAGCGCCCGCGCATGGCCAAGATCGACGACATGGCCGCGCGAATGAACACCTACATCACGTCGGACAGCGACTGGGTCGAGTTCGCGGCCACGGTCTCGACCTCGCCCGAGCAGATCGCGGTCGCGCCGGGCTACCTCGAGCGCGAGTGGACCGAGGGCGATCGCCGGTACTTCCGCTACGAGATGGACGCGCCGATCCTGAACTTCTGGTCGATCCTCTCGGCCAAGTACACGATCGCCCGCGACGAGTGGCGGCCGAAGAACGGCGGCGAGCCGGTCGCCATCGAGATCTTCCATCACGACGCGCACGACTACAACGTCGCCAAGATGATCGAGGCGATCAAAGCCTCGCTCGATTACTACACGGTCGAGTTCTCGCCCTACCAGCACCGGCAGGTGCGAATCCTCGAATTCCCGCAGTACGCCGGCTTCGCGCAGGCGTTCCCCAACACCATCCCGTACTCGGAGAGCATCGGCTTCATCGCCGACGCCAGCGACGATGACGACATCGACTTCGTGTTCTACGTGACCGCCCACGAGGTCGCGCACCAATGGTGGGCGCACCAGGTGATCGGCGGAAACGTGCAGGGCGCCACGTTGATGTCCGAGTCGCTCTCGCAGTACAGCGCGCTGATGGTCATGCAGCGCTACTACGGGCCGCAGAAGATGCCGAAGTTCCTGAAGTACGAGATGGACGGCTACCTGTCGGCGCGCAGCAGCGAGACGATCGAGGAGCTGCCGCT
>DATLLB010000568.1:0-3730 GCA_035538075.1 Enhygromyxa sp. | reverse complement strand
TTGATCTCGTGCGCGACGCCGCTGGCGAGCGTGCCGACCGACTCGAGCCGCTGTTGCTGACGCAGCTGAGCCTCGAGCTGGCGCTTCTCGGCCTCGGCCTGCTTGCTCGCGGTGATGTCGGTCGCGACCGCGACGGCGTTGCGACGCGTGGCCTCGGGCTCGTGAGGTCGGCCGCGACGGAGTCCGCGGCCGACCTCGATCGGCGCGAGCCGGACCGCGTACCAACGCGAGGGCCCGCTCGCCGGGATGTACTCGAGCTCGAGGCCACGCGCCGCAACGCGGTCGCGGTCGCAACCGACATCAGCGCGAGCAAGCAGGCCGAGGCCGAGAAGCGCCAGCTCGAGGCCCAGCTGCGTCAGCAACAGCGGCTCGAGTCAGTCGGCACGCTCGCCAGCGGCGTCGCGCACGAGATCAACAACCCCGTGCAGGGCATCATGAACTACGCCGAGCTGATCCACGCCAACGCGGATCGGCGCGAGCTGGTCGAGGACTTCGCGACCGAGATCAACCACGAGTGCAACCGCGTGGCGACGATCGTCCGCAACCTGCTCGCGTTCTCGCGTCACGACGCCCACGCCGCGCTCGAGAGCGCCCAGCTCGGCGCAGTGGTCGAGGCCACGCTCTCGCTGATCCACGCGGTCCTGCGCCGCGATCAGATCCGCCTGGCGTTCACGGTCGAGCCCGAGCTGCCGCCCGTGCGCTGCCGTCCGCAGCAGATCCAGCAGATCGTCATGAACCTGGTCACCAACGCCCGCGACGCGCTCAAGTCCCGCTATGGACTGCACGACGAGCGCAAGCGCATCGAGATCCGGGTCGAGCGATCCGAGCTCCCCGACTGGCAGCGCATCACCGTCCGCGACACCGGCCCCGGCATCCCGCCGCACGTGCTGCCGCGCATCTTCGATCCGTTCTTCACCACCAAGGGCCGCAACGAAGGCACCGGCCTCGGGCTCGCCGTCTCGCACGGCATCGCGCGGGAGCACGGCGGTGATCTACGCGTCGAGACCGAGCTGAACGTCGGCACTCGCTTCATCCTCGAGCTACCGCTGAGCCCCAAATAGGCTCACCCGCGGAGCTGCTGCGAGAGCTCTTCCCAGCGGTAGCCGTCGAGCGACACGCTTGGATGCTCGCTGCCACACTCGCCGCAGCGACGGCGCGCCGGATCCTCGTTGAAGTTGCGGCAGCCTTCCAGGTAGCCCTCCTGCTCGAAGGTCCGCGCGGTATCGAAGGTGTGCCGAAACAGCTCGTGGTCGCACGACGGGCAGTACCACGCGACCGCCTCGAGCCCGGGCTGCTGCGCCTTGTAGCGCATGATGATCGACTCGGTCGTCGGCACCAGCCGCGTCGGCGTGCCGGCGGGCACGTAGATGTGATCGCCAGGCTCGAGCGGAAACCTGCGGGTCTCGCTGAGCTGCAGCTCGACGGTCCCGGTGCCCGCGAACACGGCCAGCACGGTGTCCTTCTCGCAGATCAAGTAGAAGGGCTGCGGGCGATCGTTGCGGCTCAGGTAGACCTGGGTCTGGATCGACTCCGGCAGCATCGGCCGCTCGTCGTAAGGACCGAGCTTCTCGGCCTCGCGGAACACCACGAAGGTCTTCTTGCGCGCGAGCGGCATCAGTGGCTCACCCCTGCGCCGGCTTCTTGCAGCACGCGCTTGGCGAGGCTCATCGTCCGCACCTGCTTGGGGAAGCGGTCCCAGCCCCAGGTCGCGACGGGGAACGGATCGTTGACGTGCCCGCAGCTCGAGCAGGTGCGGAGCGCCGGATCTTCGTTGTACTCGCGCAGCAGCACGCCCGGCTCCGAGGCGCCGCCGACCGGATGATCGATCGCCTTCGCGTCGGGCGGCGTGGCGCCGTCCCACTTGCCTTCGAAGATCTGCTTGCGACACGACGTGCAGATCAGCGTGAGCGCCTCGGGCTGCGGACCTTCGTCGAGCTGACGCTGGGTCACGGTGAACAGCGCGAACGCGCCGGCCTTGGTCTGATCCTTCAAGAAGGAATTGACCCCGTGCACGCGGCCGCCGTTGTAGAGCTGGCCCGATTGCAGCGTCGCCTCGTTGGCCACGAACGCGATGATGATCTCGTCGACCGAGTTGTGGTGATAGAACTGGCCGTAGTCGACGCCCGGACCGCCGATGAACAGCGCTCCGGTCGGCACGATCGCGCCCGGATGCATGTAGGGGAACAGCGGCACCAAGTTGGTGCAGGCGTGCTGCATCGTCTGCAGCAGGTTGGCCCGCAGCGGCGGACGGTCGGCCCGCGGCGGCGGGATCACGAGGGGACGGGGATCGGCGTCGGACATGACATGCTCCTGCGATCGAAGAGGCGGCTCAGAGCCGGCCCATCTGTTTGAGCATCGCGGCCATCTCGTCGAACGACTGGCTGAACTGGATCTCGTGGATCTCATCGAAGGGGAAGCCGAGCTCCTCGAACTGCTCGATCAGCTTCTCCTGCGAGTCCGCTTCGTAGATGGTGAAGATGAAGCCGGTGGTCAGGTTGACGTAGGCCTGCTTGAAGCGAGCGAGCTGACCGGCGTAGACGCCGGAGGAGCTCTCCACCCACGTCTCCTGCAACATTCCGGGGGCGCGATGGACCGTCATGTACTGTGGCATTTGCTACGAAGCTCCCGATGGCAACGCGAGCAGTATCGCGGCTCGCGTCGCCATCGGTCAACCACTGATTGATGCGATCCGCCCGACGCGCGGCTGCATGGCCGGTTTTCAATCGGACGAATCATTTCGCGCGAGCGCGCGGCCGAGCCCGATCGCAGCCGCGGTCATGATCGCGCCGAGCCCCGCCTGCGATTCCGCCTCGGTGGAACAGTTACACCCGTCGTCGCCATCGACACCCGCACCGTCGCCCGTCCCGTCACCGCTCTCGCCGGTATCTCCGAGCTCGCTGCCGCCCTCCTCCTCGGTCTCGCCGGCCGTATCGCCGTCGCCGTCGCCATCGCCCGTCGTCGGGTCGCCGTCGCCATCACCATCACCGTCGCCATCGCCCGTCGTCGGATCGCCGTCCCCGTCACCCGATGTAGGATCGCCGTCCCCGTCGCCGTCGCCGTCCCCGTCGCCATCACCATCGCCGCCGCCCATCGGAAACGGCCCGGTGATGACCAACGTCAGGCCATCGCTCTGCAGGTTGACGAACATCGCCTGGCCATCGGGGGAGAAGCACACGCCGGCCAGCTCGCCGTCGCTCGCGGCGTTGCGGGCGAAGTCACAGATCTCGCCGTCCGCGGTGACCCAGCGGATGTACTGATCGCCGTCGCCGTCCTCGGCCATGAACACCTCGCCCCACGGCGCGACCGTGATGTTGTCGGGGCTGTCGAGCACGCTCGCCGACGGCGAGTTGACGACCAGCTCGAGCGTCGGGCTGTCGCCGTCGATCAAGCGGAAGATCTGCCCCGCGCCGGCCGGGCCGCCGCTGGTCGAGCAGATGTAGACCTGGCCCTCGAAGAACCACATGCCCTCGCCACGCACGAACAGCGCCGCGCCCTTGTCCTGGGCCTCGGCGCGGACCGTGTCGCCGTTGGGATCGGGCTCGTCGATGTCGACCCACTCGACGTCGAGCACATCATTCTCGCCCATGTCGTTGGTGTCGTACTCGTCGACGCCGACGATCTTGAGCGCCAGCAGCTTGCCGACGAAGGGCTCGGCCATGTCGTCGGGCACGAACCGGTAGATGCACGAGTCGCCGCGATCCTCGGTCAGGTAACAGATGTTGGTCGAGGG
>DATLLB010000567.1:0-36054 GCA_035538075.1 Enhygromyxa sp. | reverse complement strand
GTCGAGCCACGCCGACACGCGCTTGGTGAGTTGGTTGCCGGCGATCACCCTCAGCTCGGCTTCATTGCGGTTGCGCCCGAACATGATGACCTCGCCGTCCTTGGTTCGGAACTCGCGCAGACCATCGGCGGCGTCTGGCTCGACCATGAACAGCTCGAAGGACAGCTGGCGCTCGTCGCCGTTGTGGGCGATCACGCGGAAGCGGCCGCACCTGCCGTTGGGGAACAGCACGAGCGGTTCTTCCTGAACGATAGCGATCGGTTTGCCATCGGAGCGCGGCTTGTCGGAGTAGAGAACCGAGGTCTCGAGCCATTCGACCGCCATGACCACCGCCACGGGGACCTCGAACGGGCGGCTCCACGGCAGCGGCTCGAGCCCATCGCGCTTGCAGGCGCGCTCGTACTGGCGGCGGCGGGCCGGCAGCATTTCGGTCGACCGCTCGACCCGCCCATCCTTCCAGGCGGCCAAGTCGACCCGCATGATGCCCTGGATGACCCAGGAGCCGCCGTCGCTGTAGTAGTGGGCGTCACCGGTGTGGAACTCGACGTCATGGCGGATCTCGAAAGGGTGGATGTAGCAGCGTCCGCTCGCGGTCCGGTCGCCACCGATCACGATCTTTCGATCGCGGCGCGTTGGATGGTCGACCATCTCGATCTTGAAGTGGTCCGCCGGCCTCCAGCCGTCGGTGATCGTGTAGGTCTTCGGCTCGCCCGCGAACTCGCGCAGCTCCGCGAGCGAGTAGTCCTCGACGCGCTTGCGTGGTGACCTCGGGCTATTCGTCCGCACAGGAATCTCGGTGTACGTGGCGGCGCGGCTGCTCAGGTGGTGTGAGAGCGTGCCGAGTACGTGCTTGCCCTTAATGCCCTCGACGGTCGCGCGCTCGAACACGGGCGTGTCGGCGGTCGCCAGTCCGAGCTCGATTGCGAAGGCGTGCAGGTTCGGGTTGCGAGTGACGATGATGTCGATCTTCGGGTTGTGCATTTTGCTTCTCTGCTTCCTGCGGCTCTGCGCCGCCCTCGGCCGGCCGAGCTCGTCGGGGCCGAAGGCGATGCCGGAGCCGGCTAGCCGGCGACCCTCATGCGGCGCACCACCTCGGCGCAGTTGCAAGTGCCGAGGTTTCGATCGCAGCTGTGCGAGCCCACGCCGTTGCGCTGCGTCGCGCAGCCCTCGGGGGTGCCGAGCACTCGCGCGAGCCCGCTGAACCGTGCGCCGCAGAGCTCGTCGGCGAAGCTCACCACGCCGTCAGGATCGCAGGCGACGTCGGCCTGGTCGCGATGCAGCACCCACGGGAAGAACCGCCCGCGCTCGTAGGGGATGCGCAGCTGCATCGCCACACCCTCGCTGTCGACCCAGTGGATGGTGCGCTCGAGGTCGTTGAGCCAGACCCCGAGCGCGTAGACCTTGCGCCGGGGCACGCCGCGATACGCCTCGAGCTCGGCAGCCGAGAAGCTGTTGCGGTCGAGCCCGTGCTCCTCGCCCCACGTGAGCAGGGCGACCAGCGCCTGCACGTGCTTGCTGGGCACCTCGTAGCGCTCGCCCTTGTAGGACCAGGTCGGCTTCTGGTCCAAGTACCCGCAGAGGTCGGCTGCGTTCTCGTGAGCGCCCATCAGCCGACCGCCTTTCCCTGCTCGAGCAGCTCGGCGATCGTGCAGCAGCCGTGGATGTAGACCTTCGCGGGCCCGAGGTCGCGCAGGCCTTCGCCGGGCTCGAACACGCGCCTGACGTCGAAGCTGGCCCACGCTTCGCCAGCGAGGTGGTGACCATCGGGAAAGACGGTCTCGCGGACGACTAGCCGACCGAGTTCGCCGGCCGCCATCCCGTCAGGGTTGCCGCAGATCTGCGTGCGCTCGGCCATCACGCGCCCGCCTTTCCATCGTCGATCACCTCGACGTGCGACAGCGCAACGAACCCAGCACCGCCGATGTAGACCCCAGCCGTGTGGCCGCCGAGGATCGTGGCGGCGGTCTGCGTCCAGCCGAGCTGCCCCTCGCCTTCGCGGGTGCCGGGCCAGAACCGGACCTGCACCTTCTCGGTGTACTTGGCGTTCCAGTCGGCGACTTGGCGCTTCATCTGCGCTTTGGTGGGTGGCTTGCGGCTCGCCATCACGCGCCCGCCTTTCGGCCGTAGCCGATGCTCGCCGCGCGCTTGTCCGCCTCGCGCTGCGCCTTGGTCTTGCCGTCGCCGAGCGGCCGGCCGAACTCGCGGTAGTGGCGGTGACGCTCCGCCGTGGTCGCGCCGGGCCTTGGCTGGGGGACGAACGCGGGCGTCTGGGGTTGAGCCGCCGCCGCGCACATCTGCGAGAGCAGCCAAAGCATGGGGTCGAATCGGGTGTTCATGTTGTGTTCTCGGGGCCTGCTAGTCGGCGCTCGGTCGGCCATGCCGCGCGCTCAGGTTGATAGTGTCGGTCGGAAGCTGATCGGTTGAGGGTTTATTGCGGGTCAGGTCGTGCGCGTGGTCACGTGCTGCGTCGGGCTCACCCTCGGCGCCACGGGGTCGCGGATCGGACCGGGCGGCGGAGCAGCAGGTAGTCGCCGACACGAATGGAGTCGACGCCAATGAACTCCTGGACGCGGCGACCCTCGAGCGCGGGCGAAAGCAAGACCGCGTCCTCTAGCGAGGCGAAGACTTGCAGCGAACCGGGGTCGTCGAGCAGCTGGATCGTGATGACGGTGTCGGTCATGCCGCGGGCAACCGGCCGGCCCGCCAGCGATTCCTGCTGCGTGTCGATTTTTCTACTCGGCCGCGAGGACATCGTTCGCCGCACCATCGTGCCCGCCTGCGCGCATGACGGCATCGAACCGCCGCCCGCGCTCGGGCCCGATCAGGATCCCGTCGCGGCCCGGCCGGCCGCCGAAGATCGAGGCCAGCGTCACCCGGTCGGACGCGCGCATGCCACCGTTGACCCACCGGCTCTTTGGTGCGCACACCCGCAGGTGGAAGCGCTCGCGTCCGCGCCCCGCCGTGCAGCTCCAGCGCTCGCCTGTGCGCTCGATCAGCATGGCCCGCAGGACTCGGGCGGCCTCGGGTGCGTTGGCCTTGTCGGCCCGCCGAGCATGCAGCTCGACCTCGCCGGGCGCGAGCTGGACCGGCGGCGGGGCGGTGGCGACCGAGATCCAGGCCGACACGAAGGCCTCGTCGAGCGACTGCCGCTCACCGCTGGCGACGTGCGCATCGGGGACGTGATCGTCCCAGCTGTCCCAGGCGAAGTCGCCCGACCAGCTCCCGGAGCGCATGTCCCAGATCTCGCGGATGCGAGCTCGGCGATAGCGGTCGAAGTCGACCAGCCAGATCCTGCACGGCAGCGGAGTGATCCTCGGCTTGTTCATGAGCGGAGACCTCGAGCTGGGAAGCGCAGCCGGTTGCCCCGCGAAGCAAGGCGCTTTGCGATCCGTGCCGGTCGCCTGCGGGTTGGCGCGATGGGTCCGTAGGCGCGGCGCTCCTCGGCCGGGTCCATCAGCTCGATCCATCGCCAGCGAATAGCCGCTCGGTCGTTGGCGTCGAGCACGTACTCGCCGAGCAGCCAGCGATCGCCGTCGCACCGACGCCATCGCCTGCCGATGGTCACGCCTGTCGGAACCGTCAAGCTGTACTCGGGCAGCCGGCGGAACTCGTAGTTGGTCAGCATCACGGTGTGCTTCATGTCGGGCCCTCTGCCTTGCGTCGCAGCTCGGTGGCGAAGTCGACCAGCTCACCCGGATCCTCGACGGGCTGCTCCGGGTCCCACCCAAGCGCGACGGCCACGTCGGCGATGTCCTTGATCGACGACACGAGAACCCGACGTAGCGTGTCGCACTCGCGCTCGGCTGCATCCGCGCGCGCGCTCTCGCGGTCGACCTCGGCACGGGTCTCGTCGATCAGCTGGTCGCGGCTGCCCGCCCCAAGCCCGACGACGTCGACCCAGTGCCGCATGATCTCGATCGCTCGGATGGCGAGGTTGGGCAGCGAGTAGAAGACGATCGTGCAGCCGTAGGTCGTCGCCGGGATCGACCGCAGCTCGAGCTCGAGCAGGCCTTGCTCGGTCGTGACCGTGATCGCGTCGGGGTGACTGCGAGCGTGCCTGAGCTCGGGGAACTCGCGGACCAGATCGGCGAGCAGCACGAAGCTGCGCTCGGCGTAGATGGTCGAGATCGCGTTCATGGTCATCCTCCCCCCAGCTTGATCGCGTCGAACAGCACAAGCACGCGATCGCGGTGCTCGGGTTCCATGTCGATCAGCGCCTGCGCGATGAAGGCTGGGTCGGTTCGGCGCGCCTCGACGATCGCGTCGGCGACAACGGCCGCGATCATGGCGACGTGCTCGAGGTTGTTCTCGACGCTGCGGCGGCGATCGAACACGGCCCGCACGCGCTCGAGTGCATCGTCGAACATGACCTTGGTCGAGTCGTCCGCGATCGTGAATTCGGGCGACACCTCGACGCGCCACTGCCCGGCGGTCACGTCGTAGCGCTCGACGGGCTTCTGCTCGATGGTGATGCGTTGCCGCGATCGCTGCACGGCGTCAGCAGCTCGCTGGGTCGGAGTCTTCTCGGTCATGCTCCCGCGAACCGGCGGCGGCGCGAGCGATTCCCGGCGCTATTCGCCGTCGGGCATGGGCTCACGCTTCGACGCCAGCATCTTGCGCGCCTCTTCCATCACCGTCTCGTGCGGTCGGTACTCGTAGGCTGCGTCGGGCTCACCCTCGGCGCCACGCCACGCACGGCGCTCGAGCAGCCCATGCGTCCGCCACAGGCTCGCCAGCGTCACGCGCTCGCCCGAGCTCTCGGCCCGGTACCAGTTGCCCACGAAGGCGGCCTTGATCGCCTTCGCCATGACGCTGCGCTGGAGATCGGTCAGCATGGCTTTGCCCCCCGGGCCGCGAGCTGCTCGATCGCCCAGTCGATGGCCCAGTGCAGGCGCTCCTCGTCGCCGAGCTTCGATCGCGGGTGGTCGTCGTGGTAGTCGACCGGAAGCTCTGTCTCGGCGAGCAGACTTCCGCTCATCGCCCAGAGCCTCACGGTGGTCCCGTAGCGGCTGACCGAAATGATTTCGAGTTTTTCAATGGTGTCGTTCATGCCGCCTCGAACAGCTGTGCTTGACGTCGATTCCCTTCGCCGCGAGCTCGCGTCGTGCCTGATCGGACCTGGCCTTCGCCGTGCGATAGATGAACAAGCCCCACGGCGTGAAGTCGCGCGTGCCTGGCTGGACCAGCTCGAGGCGCTCGAGCGCGCGGCTAGTGGTGCTGCCGGCCGGCCGCGCGTTCAAGTAGCTGCTTGACCATGACTCGAAGTGCCACCGCCGATACCACTCGCTCGCAGCGGCGCCATGCCGCGGGTTTCCGCAGCTGGGCTCGTCGTGCCACTCGCCGCACGCGTCGCACAGGCCAGCGTGGCGGGCTCGAGCGCGCCGACGCTGTTCGGCCTCGAGTTCAGAGTCGCTCGCATCGATCAGGTTCGCGGTCACGATCGGCGAACATCGCCATCGCCGGTGCATTCCGCGGAATAGGCCCAGCGCGGCCGCTGTCGAGGCCACCATGCCCGAGGTCTACACGTGCTTGAAGCTGCGCGGCCCCTACCGACCGCACCCGACCACGCGGGTCGAGTGGCCCACCGAGGTGACCGTGCGCGAGGTCTGCGACGCCGCGAGCGACGCTCGCAAGTACGTCGTCGCCGAGCGCCTGATCGGCACGCGGTTCACCGAGCTGCGCAGCCAGGAGTTTGTCTGCGCCAGCTACCTCGGCGACGAGCGGAATGGCTGCGGCCACGACGAGCATCGCGCGGCGATGCAGCTCGCTCGCGACTGGGCCGCCGAGTAGCTCACGCGCGCGGGTGGTGCCGGTCGTACTCGTCGCGGATCCGCCGAAGGTCGAGCCGGGTGTAGATCGCGGTGCTGCTGATCGACGCGTGCCCGAGCAACAGCTGGATCGCGGTCAGCGGCGCGCCACCCTCGAGCAAGTGCGTAGCGAAGCTGTGCCGCAGCAGGTGCGGATGCACGGGCCGCTCGATCCCCGCCACGTCCGCAAGCGCGCGCAGCTTCGCCCACCACCCGTTGCGCGAGAGCTCGAGTCCCCAGCGGTTGACGAACACGCGGTCGGCCCTGCGCTTGGCCGTGGCGACGAGCTCGGGCCGGCCGCGCTCGAGGTAGAGCGCCAGCGCGACTAGGGCGGCTCCGCGGATGGGGACCAAGCGCTGCTTGGCGCCCTTGCCCTCGAGCACCGCGAGCCCGCGATCCAGGTGCAGCGCTCCGAGCTCGAGGCCACACGCCTCGGAGACGCGGGCACCGGTCGCGTACATGAACTCGAGCATCGCGGTGTCGCGCAGGCCAAGCGGCGTGTCGATGCCAGGCGCAGCGATCAGCGCCTCGATCTCGTCGCGGCTGAGCAGCTCGGGCAGACGCTGCTCTTTGCGAGGCCTCGCAAAGCCGCGCGTCGGCAGCTTGTGGATTTGGCCCTGCAAATGCAGCCACGTGAAGAAACCACTCACCACCGCCATCCGCCGGGTCTGGCTGCTCGCTCGATCTCCTGCCGCGACCTGCCCTGCAAAGAAGTCGAGCAAGTGCTGGCGATCGACATCATCCACCCACTCGACGCAGCGCTCGACCAGGTGCGACCGCAGCTTGCCGAGGTCGTTGCGGTAGGCCGCGATCGTGCTCGGCGACAGGTGTCGCTCCACCGCGCAGTGCTCGAGGTACTCATCGATCGCGTCGGCGACATTCACCGAATGGACCGTATCACTGGATTCTGATTCGTCGATTTATTGCCGTGGCCGCGTTGGTCATGTGATTCGCGCTCTCGCATTTTCGCCAGCGCGCGATCGCTGAAACAAGCAAAAGCAGCCGGACAGCTCACGCAAATCCGAATCGTCATCGTAATCTACCTTATCGGAGAATGTGCCGGCGCGGCGGGCTCGACAAATCTAACGCTGTGCATGGTATTCAACCCCACGAGTGCGGTCAATGATTGTGTGCAATTTGGCACGATGACACGCGCGGCGAGGCGCCCGCAGCAGGTTCGGATTGTGCGTTCTCCCGCCAGTGCTTGCCTGGCCGAGTGGCCGGCTCAGCATTCGATCATGTTCACCGAACTCCTCACCATCATCGCTCTGTTGGCCTCCCCCAACGATCGGCCGGTCGAGCCGCCTCCGTCGATCGTCGAAGATCAGCACTTCTGTTGCGACACCACCGACGACGGCAAGGGCCAGGGCGGCGGCGAAGGCTGCGTCACGATCCCCAAGAGCCACGTGGACTCGTGCTCGGCGGTTCTCTACTGCAAGGGCAACTGGCGAAAGCAGGACGGCACGGTCACCTGCTACTGAGCTGCCCTCGGGTGGTAGACGCCGCGATGCAGACCGCGTGCGACGGTCACGGTGCCGAGCGGCAGGAAGTGCTGGGCGAAAGTCCGCACGTCGATCGGGTGCTTCGGCTTGCGCTTGCGCGTGCTCGCGATCGGCTCGAACACCGCCTCGCGCAGCGGGTCGCAGTCGTTGTACTTGTCCCGCAGCATCGTCTCGGCGTGGCCCAGCCAGCTCGCGGTCGCCCTGACCTTGCTGCTGTCGCTCTCCTCGTGCGCGTGCCGGCGAGCCTCGATCACGTCGCAGGCGGCCACCCGCACGAGCTCGCGCAGAGCCTCGAGCTCATGTCGAGGATCGGGTTCGGCGGCCATCGCCATAGGGTCGGCCCAGAAGCCGATCAGCGAGGGAAACGGAGCCGGCTGCGGCTTGCCGTCCTTGCTGAGCTCGGGGCCCACAGCCCAGCCTGGGCGCAGCAGCCTGAACGGCTTCGGCAGGTTCTCCTCGGTGGCCCACGGCCACCAGCGTTGCAGGAAGATCAGCTCGGGCGGCTTGTTCTTCGACGCGCGCACGATCGCGTCGCGCTTGCGGATCGGACACGGCGTCCAGAACGTCAGCCGACCTCGCACCTCGCACCACGCGTCGGCGGTGGACTTGATCACGTGCGTCCACTCGGTGTCGCTCCGCGCCGGCGTAAGCGTGATCCCGGGGACCCCACGCCCACGCCCCCAGTGAGCTGCCCGCCTCGCGAAGTCGGGCAGCTTCAACCCGTAGGGAAAGTTTCCGTACCAGGTGTCGCAGCAATCCCATGCGCAGGTGAGCCCGTCGACGCGGATGCCGTCCGCGATCATGTTCGCGCCGACGATCGAGCTGTCGTTGGAGCTCGGGTCGAACAGCGTGCGACCGCTGCCGTCGGGGACCAGGACCGCGCGCACGCGCGAGACGACCTCGGGCGGCGTGCAGTAGTGCTCGTTGGTGCTGCTGAGCAGCGCTGCGATGTCAGCCATTGTTGGCCTCCAGTTGCGCCGCTCGCTCGAGCATGCGCTGACGCTCGTGCTCGTTGCTGGTCGACGCTGCGATCGCGCGCAGCTTCTCGGCCTTGGTGAGCGGCTCTCGCCTGTGCTCGGGCGCGGGGCCGAGCGCCATGAAGCCAAACGTGGCTTGCTCGAGCAGCGTCGCACCACCGTGCCGCTCGATGGCCCGGTAGCTCTCGATCACCAGCGCGAGCGCGTGCATGTTGTCGGCGACGCGGTCGTACCGGTCGACCGCCATGCAGTAGGGCTTGCCGGCGCGCTTGAAGTAGACCGCGATCCCCGAGTCGTCTGGCTCGCGCCGGCCCGAGTACGGCAGTCCGTCGATGCGAAGCTCGACGTTGCTGGTGATCGCTATGTCCGCTGCACCGAATCGAGCGAGTTCGGCGAGCAGCCGATCGCGTGCGCCGGCGACCGACCACCCCTTGAACTTGCTACGGATCGACTGCGAGCGGGGCCGTCCGATGGGCCACGCGAGCGGATATGGTTTCTGGCTCATTCGTTGCTCTCGCTTTCTCCATCGCCGCAGCCTGGACACTCGGCGCGCTTGTGCCCGCACGGGAACAGCCCCGTGCACCACGTGCAGCGACCCTCGCCTGCGCAGGTGCAGCGCCCGTCCGGGTGCAGCGGATCAACCCACTCAAACGAGCTCGTGCGCTCGGGCAGCTCGGCAGGGTCCGTATGGTCGCGTACCTTGTAGGCGAATCGCAGCCGGCCCAGCGCTTGGACGGCGGTCGCGGCCTCGCGCTCGTTGCCGAGAATCTCGGTGATCTCGTCGGCGGTCAGGTAGGTCAGGTGCTGCAAGAACCCGCACCCGATCACGAGCCGCCAGAGCAGGCCGGCTTCATCGGAGGAGAGGTCGACGCGGATCACGTCTCGTCCTCCACGCCGCAGAAGCACAAGCCGTCGCACAGCTCATCGCGGACCACGGCCATGCACGGGATCGTCGGCCCGCACTTGCGGCAGCAGACGCAGCGATCGCGCAGCTCGGGGTCCAGAGCGTTGCGCAGCGCGGTGTTCTCCGAGCGCAGCTCAGCGATCGTGGCGGCCAACTCGGTGCGGCCGAGTTCGAGCCGTGCGACCTCCTGCTCGAGCGCGAGCAGACAGATGTCGCGGTACTCGGCGGCCCTCGCCCAGTTGGCGTTTGCCGTGGTCACGCGCGCGCGGCTGCTGCCAGGCGGGTGATCGGATCGACGCGCAGCCGCGGTCAGGCTCTTGCGCTCGGCCGCCTGCGCCCGCTTGGCGAGTTCGACCAGCGTGTCGAATCGCGTCTTGACGATCATGTGCCGACCTCGAGCCATCCGTGGAGCTTGCCGATCACTTCCCATGTCTCGCGGCTGATCGAGCCTGCGTGCTCGCGCACAACCCAGTCGTCGGCCCCCGATCGTCGCGGCGGATCAGCGAGGCGCTTGGCCCTGAACTCGGCGGCGCGATCGAAGTCGATCTCGCTGCACTCGCTGGCCTGCTTCGCGCACTCTCGCCCGCTCGCTGTCGCCCCGTAGATGCGCGTGCAGGCCCGCGAGCAGGAGCAGCGCGTAGTGGTCGTAGCCGCCGCTCGTCCGCAGCGTGACCCAGTGCAGAGGATGGCGTCCGTCGTGGGGCCCGACCGCGATGTGGTAGTCCCAGTCGGCGCGCACGAACAGGTGGGTGTGCGGCTCGTCCGAGAACGTCGGGGGATCGTCGCTCGGGAGCATGACGGTCACGGTTCGGTCGCTCATCGGGGTGCCACCTCTGCATCGCGGGTGATCAACTGCGGCGGCTTCTCGGCGGTGATGGTTCCGTTGATCGACGTCAGCATGTAGCCGCGCTCGAGATCGGCGATCGCGGACATCTGCTCGAGTACCGCCCACTGATCGAGCCCGAGCCCGTCGGCGGCCCACTGGATGGCAGCCGCGATCTCGCTAGGGTAGTGATCGCCTTCCCACCAGATCGTGAAGCTGTCGCTCTCGTCGGCCGACGCGTCGAGCTTCCAGCCACCGCCCTGCACCCTGACCGCGTGCGTGTCGAGCCAGGCGACCGCGGCCTCGGGCGTGATGCGGGCCTTCTCGACGTCGCCGCTGCCCGGGTAGCACCGCCGCTTCCAGCGGACGCACTCGGACTCGGCGAGCTGTCGCGCCTTGGTCTCGGCCGCCAGCCTGCGCTCGAGCGTGGCGACGCGCACGTTGGCCCGCTCGAGCGCGCGCACCATGGGATCGTTCGACTCCTTCACGACCAGCCCTACAGCCAGATCGAGCCGATATTCCCCGCGGAAGCAGACGACTCGATCTGCTGTAGGGTCGGCCATGAAGCGAGGCAAGCAACGACAGCAAGCGAAAGCCCGACGAGCAGACCGAAAGCGCCGGGCACGGGAGCTCAGCGATCGGCTGGTGGCAGTGATGGGCGAGACCGCCCAGGTGCTGCTCGAGCTGATGGCCGGCAGCAACGACGACGCCAAGCTGGCCCGGCACCGGTTCATGTTCGGGCAGTACTCGCAACAACCAGAGTGTCCCGCGTCCGTCAGCCACGATGAGCTGCGGGCGGCGGCCATGGCCGAGCTCGGCCGGCGTCGATCGGAAATGCGCAAGGCCGCAGGCGGTTAGTCTGGCCATGGAACCGAAGTACAAGATCGAAACGGCGATGAAGCTCGGCGGCGTGGTGGCGGTGGTGGTCGAGAACACCGCCGGGACCTGGGTCGACCATCGCCTGCACGAACCTCACGAATGGGGCGGCCCGCTGGTGTGCGTCATGCGGTCGGCGATCGAAGGTCTTCGCCGCGCCAACAAGGACGAGGTCGTCGTCGTCGAGCTCGACGTCAACGTGCCCGACCTCGGGCTCAGGGTGAAGGCCAACTACCACAAACACCTCGGCGAGATCGTGGCCGCCGCGATCCCGAACAACCACCCGTCGATCAAGTCGTTCGTGCGGACGCTCCGATCGGCGGCCGGCGTGAAGCGTGGCGGGACACCGCCGACCGAGCCTCGCACCGTGGGCGGTCACGATCAGCCCGACGAGACGACTTCGTCGGACTCGCGCCGCGTCGCCTGATCGAAGCTCCGATCGCTTCCCCAGCTGGCCCGCCAGCCGACCACGATCTCGCGGTCGTTGGGCCTGTTCGGGGGAGCGTCGAACTTGCGCCCGCGCAACACGTCGGTGAACAGCTCGGTGACGCGCCGGGTCTGCCCGTGCAGCAGCTTGGAGTCGGTGCCGGTCACCGGGTCGAAGACCGCCACTAGCTTTTTGAGCATCGGATCGTCGGGCTCATCTTCTTCGAGCAGCGCCGCCATCGTGGTGGAGTTGTAGACGGTCGCGGTCTCGGTCCTGACGATGCGGTCGACCATCCACTGGCGATCTTCGACGATGTGCTTGGTGGCCTTCCAGACGCTCTCGCGCGCGGTGTCCCAGCCCTCTCCGAACAGCACGGTCTTGGCGACCTCGTCCTCGATCGTGCTCACCGTCTCGGCGCCGTAGCGGGCGAAGCTCGCCCGGTAGATCCGCAGTCGCGATTGGAGCAGGGGCCGGCTGTAGCCCTCGAGCCACTCGAGCGCCGCCCATCGCAGCGGCTGTGCTGCGCCGAGAAAGTCTCGGTCGAGCGTCTCGAACCAGGCGACGGTGTCGCGCTGCGCCTGCGCGGCGATCTTGGGCAGCGCCCGACGGAGCAGGCTCAGCTGCCGAGCGCTCAGCCCACGAACTGCCCCCGCGAGCTGGGTCAGCACGGCCGCTGATCGAGCTGCGGTCCACGACCCCGCGGGCGCGCGAGCCAGCTCGGCCTCGATCTGCGCGAGCGCTCGGACCACAAGCCGTCGCTGTCGGGCCGTGAGCGCCACCCACAGCTGCTCGTAGCGGTCCCGCTGGGCGATCGCGATCTCGGCAGCCACGGCCACGATCGCCAGCGTACCACTCGGCTCAGGCCGGCTTGTGCAGCGTCAGCAACACCGTGCCCACGCTGGTGCCCGACGCCTCGAATGCCCCGTGCCCGAGCCCCTCGACATGGCCAGCCAAGTCGTCGACGAACTCCGCAAAGCGCCGGCGAACGCCGCGGCGATTGTCCGACTGGCACCATCCGGTCGACATGATCGAGACCAGGCGGCCACCGGGCTTGACGAACTCCCACGCGTGTCGCACGTGCGCGATGTCCTTGTCCTTGGCGAATGGAGGATTCATCACGACGAGGTCGATGGTCGGCTCCGGCGCTGGCTCGACGGTCAGAAAGTCCCGCTCGGCGACGATCACCGGCAGCTCGCTGGCGCCGTGGCCTTCGTCCGCATTCGCCTCGACGGCCGCGCAGGCATCGGGGTCGATGTCGAAGGCGATCACGAGCAGATCGGGCTCGCGCTCGAGCAATGCCCAGATCAGGGCGCCGTGACCACAGGATGGCTCGAGCACGCGCTCGCCGGGCTGCGGGTCGGCCACCTCGGCGACTCGCTGAGCCAGGTCTCGCGGGGTGTAGAACGCTTGCAAGGCGTTCTTGCGGTGCGTCACCTTGCCGGACTCGGCAGCAAGGCCAAGCGCCTCGCGAGGGTCGTGCTGGAACAGGTGCGCGCCCGCCTTGCGGTCCCACTTCCCGCCGACAGCCGCGAGTACCTTGTTGACCTTCGTGTAGAGCTTGCGATCGAGCTGCTCGGGCGGAAGCACGACACGGTCGGCAGTGATCGTCGAGCGCTGCAAGATGGAACTTGAACCACGTTGGCCATGCGCGCCTGAACAGCGCAGCGCGGGTGGCATTCCGATCAGAGGACGTCCTCGGTGAGCAGCTCGGCGGGCGTTGTTCCCAAAGCACCGGCGATCTTCACGATGTTGAGCAAGCTGATGTTCCGCTCGCCTCGCTCGACGCCGCCGATGTATGTGCGGTGCAGGTCGGCAAGCTTGGCGAGCTGTAGCTGCGATAGCCCTTGGCGCTCGCGCTCGATTCGGACGCGCTCGCCGAAGCGCTGCAAGACCGTCTTCACCGCGCGGGCCCCATCCGGCTGCGCAGCAGGTCGAGTTCGTCGAGCAGCACCCTGACCACGCGCGCGACCAGGGCCAGCTCGTCGCTGCCGCGGCTGCTGATCAGATCGAACAGCTCGCGGCGCTCGTCGGTGCGCCCGAGCTCGAAGCTCTCGAACAAGGTCGAGGGGGCGACACCCAGCCCAGCGCAGAGCTTCCGCAGCGTATCGATGCTCGCGGAGAAGCTGCCGTGCTCGATGCGCCGGATGGTGTCTGCCGAGAGACCGCTGCGGTTCGCGAGCGCGTCCTGGGTGACCCCACGGGCGCGTCGAAGGCTGCGGACGTGCTTCCCGAACTCTTTCGCGTAGTCGCTCATGCCGAGCCCTACCCGCGGTGTGGCGGTGTATTGCGCGGCGAGCACTCCGCCGATCAGAGCGCGCCGGCCAGGGGGGTTGGCTCGAGCGGTCAGCCCTGCGAGCCGCCGCCCTCACAACATCTCCGGGGCTCCAGCCCGGTGCTCTGATCTCGATTGAGCTACCCCCAGCCGGTCGCGCTGTCGAAGCCTATCACCGGCCCGGCTGGTAGCGACCCTCGCCATCGGGATCCCACAGCACCGGGACCGGGTAGCCGTGCCGGCGCTGCCCCTCGGGGTGCGAGAAGGTCTCGCGCGGCCGCGTCTCCAGCCCGAGTTCGGGCACGGCGTACTCGAGCACGACCCGCTGCCACAGCCCCTGGCCTGGGTCGGCTGCGCGCCAGCTGTCGCACTGCCGGTGCGCGTAGATGTACTTGATCTCGCAGCCGGCCGCGCGCCCGAGCTCGAGCAGCAGCCGCACGCCCGCGCGCGCAGCCGCAACCGTCTCCTCGGACAGCGCGGTCGGGCTGCCCCGCATCGGCTTGCGCCCGACCAGGCCCGGGTAGTTGCCGTCGACCTCGAGCCCGAGGCTGCGCGTGTTGAGGCGACTCGCGTGGTGGACGTACCAGAGCGGCTCGACGGGCAGCACCAGGAACCCGGCTCGAAAGGCCATCGCGTGACAGGCGACGTCGAGCGCTCGCCGAGCGAGGTCGATGCGCTCGGTCCTGCCCCGTGGCGGGTCGAACTCGACGCCGGTCTGGTGTAGCACGATCGAGTCGATCGCCGCCGGGGCGCGCACGATCGTCTTGCCGTAGCGATCGCGTTTCGACTTCGGGTGCGGGTCGGTCTGCTCGCTGCGCAGGTCGTACACCTCGACGCCGTTGAGCTCGGCCGGGCAGACGATCGCGGAGCACACCTCGTCGGGCAGCTCGCCGCAGCCGAGCAGATCGAGCAGCTGCTCCGGCACGTCGTCGCGCGGATCCCAGGCGATGCCCCGCGCTTTGGCGAAGTGCAGCAGCGCGGCCTGGGTCTCGCGGCCGAAGTCGCTGTCGGCTCCGTACCGCGGGAGCCTTTCGCCAGCGCGCTCGAGCGCGACTTGAAGCCCCCGAACATGCTCACCCTGGTCACCGATTCGCATGCGCTCAGTCTATCGTGATGACCACGTCGGGGTGCTCGACCACGATCAGCAGGTAGGTCTTGTTCGCGTCGAGCGGCCTGTTGCTCACGATGATGTCGTCGTCCACCGCCCCGTCCGCTGCACCGGAGACCGGCCACATGCCGACGTCCACCGCCAACGGGCCCCACGCCAGCGCGGCCACGTCGAGTTTGCGGCCGAGGTCGTCGCGCACGACCAGCGTCTCGACGCCGGGCAGCAGCGCGATCAGTGGATCCTCGACCAGCTGGCGGTTGTCCTGGTGCAGCCGCAGCGTGAGCGGCTCGTGGAAGCGCCGGGCGAGGCGTTCGGCGTGCGGCTCGGCTGGCGAGGTCGCTGGGGACCCTCGGCCCCGGACCCACATAGCGATCTCGCGGTCGATGAGCTCGTCTCCAAGCCCAGCCAGGCGCTCGCGCACGTGTTCGACCGCGCCAGCAACAACGTCTTCCGGCTGGTCTCCTTCGTACCACTTGACGTTGCCCTGCGACTCGCGGATCCGAGCGGTGAGATCGGCTTGGTCATAGCCGGCGAGGATCAGCTCAGCGAGCAGGTGGACCTCGACGATCCGCGTCCAGCCAAGCTGCTGCGACCACCCACCACGCGACCGCGCCAGCATGCACACCGCGAAGAGTTCGCGGGCAAGCGCGGGCGTGATCACCGGGTGCTCGTTGAGCCAGTTGCGGATCCAGAGAAAGAAGACGACGTTGCTCTTGAGGCAGTGTTCGGTCACGAGCACCACAACCTAATCGAGCTCGTCTTCTTCCCCGTCGTCCTCGTCGGGTTCGTCCTCGGGCGCTTCGCCGGCCTGCACCGCCCGAGCCTTGGCGAGCCCCGCCATGCGCTGCGCGGGCGGGACCACCGGGGGCTCGGGCTCGTTGGCCTTCTTCTCCCTGCGAAAGTCGAGCTGCGACTGGATCGCCTTGTCGACCTCGGCCGCGTTGACGGTCGGATAGTTGTCGATGATTACGAAGCGCGCGGCCTCGGGCGCGAGGTCGTCACCCACACGCGCGATCGTGTCGGCCATCGTCTTGGTCTGGATGCCGTTGCGCGCCTCTTGTTGCGGTGGCGCTTCTCCGGGCGCGAGCACGGGCTGGCCATCTTGCGTCGTCGCTGGCTGCTCGAGGTCGCCGTCGCCTTCTTTGCCGAACAGGTCGCCCTCGATGTCCGGGGCCATCGTCTTGTCGAAGCTCGCCACCTTGGCGTCCCGCTCGGAGCGGATGCGCTCGAGTTCGGTCGCGGGGTCGACGTCCAGCTCCGCGGCGTTGACCGCCAGCGTCACCGCGCTCTCCTGGCTGAGCACCGCCTGGCCGCCCGTGGCGAGCCCGAGCCCCTGCATGAGCGTCAGCAGCTCTTGCGGGCTCACGCTGTGCAAGCTGGGCCAGGTGAGCGCGAGCGCCTTGCCCGGACCGATCGCGTGCGGTTGGAGTTCGATCGTCGCGCCCTGGCCGGTGTCGTCTGGATCGCTCGCAACCTCGCGCGGCGGAAGCTCGATCCCCTCACCGTCTTCGCCGACCGCTTTGATGCCGTGCGTGCGCACCATGGCGAGCCAGACTCCGCCGAGCTGGGTGACGCCCTTGCCGAGCGGCACGCGGCGAGCTCCCGCACGCGTGTCCTGGGTGCGGTACAGCAGCTTGATCGCCAACCCGGAGAGCACGTTGCCGGCCACCTCGGGGTCGATCGTGATCACGCCGACGCGCACGTCGACCTGCTTGCGAACCTTCTCGAGCGTCAACCAGCTGGTCTCGACGCTCTTGCCGGCGATCTCGAGCAGGTAGGCGTCGCCGACATCGGAGACCTCGATCAGCTGGCCGTAGCCCTTCTTGCGCGAGGGCCAGCGCGCGAGCATCTGCGGCTTGTCCTTCACGACCAGGGTCGGGTCGACGTTGGCTGTCGCGCCGCGAGCGATCATCGACTGCAAGCGATCCATGCGGTCGATCTGCTCGAGCACGGGTTCGCAGTCGGGCTCGCCAAAGGGCGACTCGGTGTCGTGCGTGTTTTGGATCCACACGACCGGGCATCGGCCGGCACCGTGCTCGACCGGCGCGCTGGCCAGCTCAATCTCGGGCTCGTCGTCTTCGCTGTCGCGCTCGCGATCGACGAGATCCTCGTAGACGTAGACGTGCGTGCGGGTCCACGCGCGCGTGCGCCAGACCGTGTACTCGTAGACGCAGCCCTGGTCGTCGAGCCCCTCGAGCTTGACCTTGCGCTGCTCGATCACGAGTTCGGGGGTCCAGTCCGCCGAGTCGGCCCACTCGATGTACAGGTTCGCGGGGTGCAGCACTCGCAGCGACGGGACCCCCTCGACGACCTCGGGAACGACCGCGGCGGCTCCGACCGAGCCGCAGATCCGACGCGCCTGCGCGAGCGCAGACCAGGTGTAGCTCGACTCGAACAGCGCGCCGAGCAGCTCGGTCGACGCGTCGTCGCCGATCACCCGGATCGTGGGCGTCCGCCCCTCGCCGAGCAGCAGTGCGGTGTAGGTGTCGACGACAAGGCCGACCACCATCGTCGGGCAGATCGGGCGGCGGTAGCCGTAGCCCACCGTGTTGACGTCGCTGGGCTGGTACCGCCCGCGGTCGAGCCTGCTCTCGAGGTAGCTCAGCCCGGGGGTGCGGCGGTACCCGTCCCAGTCGGTATCGAGGTGATCGTTCTGCGTCTGCCGGTAGTAGGCCTCCAGCTGGTGCAGCTGCCGGACCCGGTGGGTGTCTTCGAGCCGGAGGACTCGCAGGCGTGCCAGGCTGGGTTCGATCTCCTCGTCCACGGGCGCAGTATGCCACGCTCGAAAAAACGACGCCGGCCGGTGATCCCTACGCCGCGCCCGAGTACATAGCCACCATGCTCACCAAGATCTTGGTCACCCTGCTCGTCACCATGACCCCATTACCCGAGCTCGCGGATGCGCTCGGGGCCAACCGCATCCAGGCGGCCAACGCCTGCCAGTCCAACTACGGCTGCTCGAGCTGCCGATACTGGCTGGGAATCTGGACGTGCTGGGGGTGCTCGGGATGCACCGACGTCGGCTCCTGCGAGGGGGACGTTTTCAGCTGCGGCGCTGGATCGTGCTTCACCGGCTCCGACTCCTGCACGATCACCAGCGCGAGCGATAGCTGCTGCGGCAGCGGGCCCAACAGCTGACCATGGCAGGAGCGGCGCGGGGGCTGACGGGAAGATCCTCCGCGGGTCGCGGTTGGGCTGCGCATGAGCGACCGCCTGATCGTGATCGACGGCGACAACAACCTGTACCGGGCCTTCCATGCACCGAGCGATCGCCCGCCCGCCGAGCGATTCGGCTTCTGGCTCGGGCGTTGGCGCAAGACTTTCAACCCGACGCACATGGTCGTGGTCTTCGACGCGCTCGACGGGTACAGCTGGCGCCGCGAGCTCTACCCCGCGTACAAGTCCAAGCGCCCGCCCAAGCCACCGCAGCTCCTGCGCGCGCTCGTTGACGCGCGGGCTGAATGCAGGGCAGCCAACATCGCTATCGCCATCGACGACGGCAACGAGGCCGACGATCTGATCGCCGCCTACGTAGAAGCCGGTGTGCGCGAGGGCATGGCGGCGACGATCGTCTCGAGCGACAAGGATGTGACGCAACTCGTGCGCGACGAGCCGGTGCAGGTCCGCATGCACGACGAGGTGCGGCGAATGGTCTGGGGCCCGGTCGAGGTCTTCAACAAGTTCGGCGTCGCGCCGGCGCAGCTGCCCGATCTGCTCGCGCTGATCGGCGACAGCGGCGACGGGTTCCTTGGCGTGCCGGGGATCGGGCCGAAGACAGCGGCACCGCTTCTCGTCGAGCACGGAGACCTCGAGACGCTGCTCGCCAACAAGAACCTCGTGCAGTCGAGCAAGGTGATGAAGCTGCTGCGCAAGCACGAGGAGACAGCCAAGACCGCCTACCGCCTGGCGAAGCTGCGCGCCGACATTCCCCTGCCCGTGCCTCTGGACGGCTGCACGTGGGGGCGATCGTGATCGACCCGGCAGCGGCGACGCCCGAGCGCGTGCTCGCGGTCTTGGAGGCGTGGGCGCGAGCGAGGGGCCTGTTTCTCACCGCCGAGTCGCTGCCGGCCAAGACCGGTGAATGGCGAATCGGCGTCGGCTGGCGACCCAATGCCGCAAGCACAGTCTTGTTCGGGGATGGTGGGAGCGATCACCTGTGGGGAGACGTCCCTCCGCTCGTCGCTCTCGCCTGGGCGCTCGCCGTCGAAGCGGACGAGCGGGTGGACGTGGGTCGGTGCAGGCGGTGCCGTGGGCGCGGCGAGTGGTCGTGGTGGGAGCAGGGCCAGACGACTCCGAAGTGGATGGCGTGGGCGATGCTGACGGACTGGGACCACGGCTCCGCATTGTTGAATGCCAACCGGTCGGGCGTTGCCAAGGCGCTTGACGGCGCACCGTGGGCCTTGGGCACACCGCTCCGCGTCATTCGCCACGGGTACCCAGGCAACGGCAGCGGTCTGGCCCCATATGCGTGGCTGTGTGCGCTCTCGGGACCCTGCCCCGACTGCACCGGAACCGGCATCGAACGCCGCGAGGCTGCGCGGCTCGTGCTCGATGCTGCGCCGCGCGATGGCGTCGTCGGCTCGATGTACCAGCGCAAGCTCGCTGAGCGGTCCGCGGCCGAGCACCTTGCCGACCTCCGGCGGGGTGCGACGGTCGAGGTCATCGAGAGCCCGCTCCACGGCGCCCCACCGGGTCACAAGCTGTGGGCCTATCGGTGGTCCGAGCCCGGCGACCCGACGAGCATCGCCGCGCTCACCGTCCACGCTGAGCAGCTCGTGCACACGACCCCGCCGTGCTCGACGTGCGGTGGTTCGGGCAAAGACGTTGTGGCGCTGTCGCAGTCCGACCTGTCGCTCGTGAACGCCGAAGGCCACGCCGAAGGCCCGCAGCCGCAGCGCATGGGCACGGTCAAGTCCATCACGATCAAGTCCATCACGATCACGTCGAAGTGCCTGCGCTGCAATGGCAAGACGATCGACGCCGCCGGACAGCGCCAGCGCGACCGCGGCGAGCTACTCATGCACCTGCTCGAGCGCTGGACCGCGGGCCATTGGGACGGCAGCGAGGTCGCGTGCCGGATGCTCGAACCGGGGAAGCTCTGACCATGCCGTGCTGGTACACCACCTACAACGTCGGCAGCGACACCTACGGGTCCATGATCTGGGCCCCGCAGCGGCGCGTCGCCGACGTCTGCAAGCGGCGGCGGCTTGGCGAGACGCTCATGTCGCCCATGCCGCAGCACCCGAGCTCGGCTTGGCCTGGCCGCGTGTCGACCGACCTGCGCAAGCTCGCCGATCCACGCGTGCGCAAGCGGCCGCGCGACGTCGACGTGATCCATGGGCTCACGTGGCTGCTGCACCTGTGGTGCTCGGCTGGATGCGGCTCGGGTGCCGAGGCGAGCGGCGACGACGGCTGGTTCCATGACGCTGTGCACCTGATCGCGTTCGGGTCAGCTGGCTACGAGCGCGACTGCGGTCGACCGTGGCGGTCCGTGATCGAGCGTGCGCGCGACGTCGAGTCGAGCGTGCCCGGCTACCTGCCGAGCAGGTTCGACCTGGCCCGCATGTCCGCGCGCTCGCGGGCGTGGTGGGAATGACCACCGCGCCGCTGAGGTTGGGTGGTCGTGCAGACGTACACGACTACGTGCATCACCTGGGTTGATGGCGACACGGGCCCGACCGAAGCCGCTAGCGCGTCGGATGCCGCGATCAAGCACGCGGTTGATGGTTGGGAAAACGAGGAGATCGACAACACGCCGGCCGACGTCGAAGACGTGCCGATCGGCGATCGTGAGCCCGTCGAGATCCAGGTCACCGACGAGCACGGCATCGTCACGCGCTGGCTGGTCTCGTGGGACCGCGAAGCCGGCGAGGCCAGGGCCACCGAGATCGATCTTCCGCTGTGACCAAGCGAACGCAGAGCGGCGAGCCTACTACCGACCTCGTGCGGTCCGCCCACGTGGGCGAGAACGCAGACCTGTTCGCCAAGATCATGGCGCTACACGTTCCCCGTGGTCGCGTGGTGGCCGACGTCACCCACGGTCGCGGGGTGTTCTGGCGATCGATCCCGCGTGGCGCCTACACCCTGCACGCGTCCGATCTCGTGCTCGATGTTCCCGCTGACGAGCGCGACCACCTGCTCGTCAGCTACCGCGACGGCGTCGACTGTCGTGCGTTGCCCTACCGCGATCGCACCATCGACTGCGTCGTGCTCGATCCGCCCTACATGGAGGGGTTCTTTCGCGAGAAGCCCGAGCAGCTCGCAGGCGCCGGCTCGCATGCGGCGTTCCGCGAAGCCTACTCGTCGGGCTCCGAGGTCGACGAGGGCGCCGACATTCCGAAGTGGCACGAGGCGGTGATCGACCTGTACTTGCGCGCGGGGCTCGAGGCTCGCCGTGTTCTCGTGCGTGGCGGCAAGCTGATCGTGAAGTGCCAAGACGAGGTGAGCGCGAACAGGCAGCGACTCACCCACGTCGAGATCATCACCGGCTACGAGGACATGGGCTTCTACTGCAAGGATCTGTTCGTGCTCGTGCGGACCAATGCGCCGGGCGTGAGCCGGCTGATCCGGCAGGTCCACGCTCGCAAGAACCACAGCTACTTCCTGGTGTTCCAGCTGCCGCTGCGCGACCACGGCAAGCGGATGACCAACGTCAGGCGTTGCCCGGCATGATCGCCGACTTCAACGTCGCCCAGCGTGACTGCTGCGAGACGCTCGCGCTCGCGGCCGAGGTTGGAGGCGTCGAGCTGCTCGTCACCTCGCCGCCGTACCCCGACGCTCGCACCCCTGAGCAATACGGCGGCGCGGTGTTCGACACCTCGCTCGAGGGCGATGGCCAGCTTGGCGAGGCGGTGTTCGAGGCGCTCAAGCCCGGCGGCGTCTGTGCCTTGAACATCGACGGACCGATCCGCGTGTGGCGGCCAGAGCTCGGCGAGAGCGAGCGCAGCTTGATCGCCTTCGAGGTCGGGCTCGACTGGGCCAAGCGGATCGGGTTCCGCTACATCGAGCGCTGCGTGTACGCGCGCGAGGGAGTGCCGGGCGACCACGGTCCACGCTGGCGAAGCGGGGCCGAGCTCGTGCACGTCTTCGCGCGGCCCGGCGGCGAGGTCTACTTCAACAAGTGGGGCAAGACGCTACCGGCGAAGCTGGCAGGCATCCACTACTCGAACGGCGGAGCGCGACGGCGGGGCGGGGCGACGTCCCGCGGGTCGTGGACCCAAGCCGAGCGGCGCATGCTCTCGACGGTGATCTCGTGTTCGGTCGGCAACAACCAGACTGATCGCGACCACGAAGCTCCGTTCGCAGCCGAACTCGCCGACGCGTTCGTGCTCTGCTACTCGAGGCCCGGCGCGCTCGTCTGCGACCCGTTCGTCGGCTCGGGCACGGTCGCCTACAGCTGCCATCGACACGGCCGTCGATTCATCGGTGGCGACCTCGGGATCCGCGAGGAGCACAACGGCAAGCCGTGCGGACGGCCGTGGGCGGACATCATCAACGAGGGGCTGGCCCAGCAGCGTCTCTTCCCGGTGGGGATCGCATGACCGTCGCCGTGCTCGCGGGTGCTGGCGCCAAGCGCCTCCCGACGCTCGCCGAGCTCGAGTGGGCTGCCGAGGCGATCGCCGACCGCGGAGCGACGATCGTGCGCCACGACGGCCAGGCCAAGTTCGAGGCGGCCTGGATCCGCGCTCGGGGGCTCGCTGCGGTCGAGCTCTGGCAGGGCGCCGATGGTGACGCGCTGCTCGACGGTCGACCGCCTGGCCAGCTGATCGCCGAGCGTCCGGCCAGCTTCGTGGTTCGGTTCGAGGGTGGCCGGTCGGGCGTGAGCGAGGCCTACGGCCGCGGCATGCACGTCCACTACATCCACGAGCGCCCCGAGCCCCGAGCTTGGAACCGGCACCACGGAAACGCCCCGGGTCCATGGATCTACTGCGGCCGCGGCACGCCAGTCGGAAACGAGTTCGTGCTCGAGCTCCAGCCCGGCGAGACCCGAGCGCAGGCTTCCGATGATCCGCTCCGCAAGTACCGCGACTGGCTGCGCGAGCGCATCGTGCAGAAGTCGAGGTACTACGATCCCAAGGTGGTCGAGTGGATCAAGCGGCTCACGCCGGGTCACTACATCGTGTGCAGCTGCTTGCCGTACCCATGCCACGCCGAGTTCATCATCCGTGCGTGGCGGTGGCTGACCAAGGAACCGACGACATGAGCTGGCGTGTTCGAGCCCGACGCGTGATCCGGGCCTGCTTCGACTGGCGTGCTGACGTCGCGCCATCTGGTCTCGTGTGCGTGACAGCCCGCGGGGCGACGGCCGGCTTCGGCGAGACGCAGGCGATCGCGGAGGCCAAGGCCGTCGAGGCCACGCTCTGCGACCTCGAGCGCGACGTGGTCGGGTTCCACGGCATGGCTGCCGACCAGCGCTTCGACGCGGTCCGCCGCGCTGCGATCCTCGCCGCCCAGAGGCACGCCGGATGACGCGCGAACAGCTGCTTGCTCGCGTTGGCGATCTCGAGGTCGAGTGCGCACGGCGGTGGAGCATGTACCGCGAGGCGAAGGTCGCTGCGCGGGAGGGTACCGACGTCGACGTGGCTGGTGCTCGCGCGGCAGCGGAGCAGGCACTCAAGGCGTGGCGAGTTGCTCGGGCCCAGGTGTTCCCGGGCGAGAGGTGCTTGTGATCGTCGACCACGCCCAGCGCTGGCGCAAGCGTCGGACCAACTACATGCCGGTCGGGGAGCCCATCGACACGCGCGCGTTCGAGGTCGCTGCGATCGCCGACCGGACGGCCAAGGCGTTCGTGCATGAGCACCACTACTCGGGTAGCTACCCGGCCGCGCGTGAGCGCATGGGTCTCTACCGCGGTCCCGAGCTGGTCGGCGTCGCAGTGTTCTCGATCCCAGCCCAGCCGCGGACCCTCGACGTGCTGCCAGGCGGTCGCGACTCGTCGGTCGAGCTCGGGCGCCTGGTTCTGCTCGACGACGTGCCGGCCAACGGCGAGAGTTGGTTCATCGCCCGCTGCTTCGATCTGCTGCGCCGCGACGGCTACACCGGCGTCGTGAGCTTCTCCGACCCCGTGCCGCGGCGAGCAGACGACGGCGCGGTGATATTCCCCGGCCACATCGGCACCATCTACCAGGCGAGCAACGCGGTCTACCTCGGTCGCTCGAAGCCCGAGACCCGCCGTCTCCTGCCCGACGGAACGCTGCTGCACGGTCGCGCGGTGGCGAAGATCCGCAAGCGCGACCGTGGGCATCGCTACGCGGAGTCCCTGCTCGAGCAGCACGGCGCACCACCGCTGCACCCCGGCGAGGATCCTGACGAGTGGGTCGAGCGCTGGCTGCTCGGGCTGACCCGGCCGCTTCGACACGCAGGCAATCACAAGTATGCGTGGGACCTCGAGCGCCGCGGCCGACGAACTCGGCTGCCCGAGTCGAAGCCCTACCCGAAGATCGTCATCGGCTGAACAGGTCCAGCGGGATCGCATCGATCGCCGCCTCGATCCCGAGCATCGAATACACCGAGCTCTGCCGTAACGTCTCGACGCAAATCCACCATCCCATGAGCAGGTCGCCCGTGTGCTTGGTCGGGTCGTACGCGAGCGCGTCTCCGATCAGCGCCTGGATCTCGGGCGCTGGCTGCCCCTCTTTGCCGAGGCTCCACGTCAGCCCGTCGTCGCTCTCGTCGCTCTCGTCTTCGACAAGCCCGTGGTCGAGGTCGAGCTGCGCGTGCTTCGGGCTCGGGAAGATCCAGAAGCCTTTGGCGAGCTCGTTGGCGAGCGACTCGACGCCGGTGGCCAGGTAATGCTTGTTGACGTTGGTGTTGTGCTCGACGAGCGGGATCGCGGTGATGTCCTGGATCAGCTCGAGCACGAGCTGCTGCGCGGCATTGTTCTCGACGCCGATCACCGAGTTGTACCTGCGGCGAATGTCCTGGATCTGCTCGGCGATCTGCGGGCCTGTCCATCGCCCGCGGCGAACGTCGATGATCTGCCGCTTGCCGTCGGGCCGGATCATCGCGGTCACCATCGCCGTGTAGTCGCTGCCAGCCTTGCGGCGGTGTCCGAGGTCGACGCCGGTGAAGCACGCGACGTTTGGCAGCGCATTCGGCCGAAATGGCTCGCCGCGCCCGGCCGCGAGCGCGGCCTCAAACCACACCGACTTGAATCGCCCGAGCTCGAGGTCGGGCGCCTCGCACCGCAGCATCTGCTGCGACTGCGTTGGGCCAAGCCGCTCTTCGAGCTTGGCGATCTGCTCATGGCCGAGCACCGAGGGGGCCGTCAGCACGCGCTCGCCGGTCGCGGGATCGATGCGGTACGCCGGGTACTTCCCGTACTTGAAGCCCTTGTTGCGGACCAGGTCGATCGTGGCGTCGTTCTTGTGCCAGAAGTTGCCCAGCACGATGATCTTCACGCGGCGTCCGGTGAGTCGGCTGATCACCGAGCCGAGCCACTCGATCATCTTCTGCCGCCCGTCCTCGGTCAGCGTGTTCATGAAGTTGCAGAGGTCGTCGATCACCAGCACGGTCGCGCGCGAGCCGAGCAGCGAATCCGAGTAGGCACCGAAGACCTGGATCGTCGGGTCAGCGTCGAGCGGGCTGACGTCGCGGTCGATCTCGATCTCCGTCGACCGCCAGATCCGACCTGGGCGAAGCTGGGGGAACACGTGGTGCAGCCGGTTGGTCGGCGACGAGTCCTCGATCATTCGCGCGATGTTGGCCAGATGCTTCTTCGGCTGGCGCTGCGTCGCGCTCAACCAGATCACCTGCTCGAGCTGGTTGCGCCCGAGCATGTGCAGCAGCTTGCCGCGAACCTGGACGCTCTTGCCGAGGCCGACAGCGCCATGGATCACGCTCGCGGACTCGCGCTCCCACATCTCGTGCCACTCGCGGTGGCAGGGTTCCTGCGTGACGCCGAAGACGTACTCGACAAAGGCGTTGCTGTCGGACCTGCACTGTGCCAGCTGCACCTGCCGCCGCCGCCGAGCTTGGGCGCTCACTCGCGACTTCTTCGTGTCGCGCCCTCGCTTGGTTGGCCTCACCTATCCAGCGTAGCCCAGCCCGCTGCGCGCGATGAAGTCACGTTGACGAGCTGGATCGGCGTAGCTGCCGTAGAAGCTCGTCGTGAGCATCGAGGAGTTGCTCTGCTTCGCGCCGCGGCTGGTCATGCACGCATGCGTCGCGCGAATGATCACCGCCACGCCGGTCGGCTCGAGCTCGCACCACATCGTCGAGGCGATCTGGTTGGTCAGCCGCTCTTGCAGCTGCAACCGGCGAGCGTAGGCGTCGACCAGGCGAGCGATCTTCGACAGGCCGCAGACCTTGCCGAGCGGCTCGTAGGCGACGCACGCGGTGCCGGTGATCGGCGCGAAGTGGTGCTCGCAGTGCGAGTGCACGGCGATCCCCGGCACAAAGACCTCGCCACCACCCGGCAGGCCCGCGTCGAAGCGCGCCTCGAGCAGCTGGGCAGGGTCGACGCTGTACCCCGAGAACCACTCCGCGAGTGCTCGCTCGACGCGTGCCGGCGTCTCGACCAGCCCCTCGCGGTCGGGGTCGTCGCCCGCCGCTCGGATCAGCGTACGCACAGCCTTCTGGACGTTCGAGCGCCGACGCATCAACCGAGGTGCCCTGCTTACCGTGGCCATGCAGGGCCAACCACGGCGGGCCCGGCGTTCTTCCGTGAACACGCGCAAAACGCCGAACACGGGGACCGAGGAATGCGCGAGCAACGAGGATTTTGATCCTCGCATGAAACCACGCAGCACCATCGTCGCCGCCATCCTCGCCGTCTGCTCGCCCTCGCTGCCGCCGGATCAGGTTGCCCCCCGCGCGCGCGTAAAGCCTGGCCCCGAGCGCGATGTCCCGCCGCTCATCACCTCCATCTGCGTGCCCGACCCTAACCTTGCCGAGCCGATCGGGTACGGGGACATCGGCGGCCCAGACCTCGATCGCATCGACTGCGGCGACGATCTCGTGCAGCCGTGCGAGCGCTTCGCCGAATGCCCCGAGGTCGTCGACCCATCCGCGCCGCGACTGTGCGCCTGCGTGTGCCGGGACAACCTCGACTGCGAAGGGCCGCTGGTGCCGATGCGCGGCTGGTATCCGACCGTGCTCGACGGCTGGACCAGCGTGTGCGAGGTCGGCCGCTGCGTGTGGACGGCCCTGAGCCGCTAGCCCGCGAGCGGTAGGTCGAGCTGCTTCTTCGGCAGCTTGCCAGTCTTCACGTACTCCTCTTGCTCCTCGGGGGTGAGCTGGGCCAGGTCGCTCACGATCGCGTCCAGCTCGCTGCCCGAGTTGCCGTCCTCGTCGTCGCCCCGCAGCATGCGGAACAGGTCGGACGCGCGCAGGTCGATGCCCTGGTCGCGCTCCCATCGAAGCGTGCGCAGGGCCGCGAGCACGTCGTTGGGCGCGGTCAGCTGCGCCAGCTCGAGCTCGAGCGGCGTGCCGCTCTCCTGCGCGCGCTTGGTCGCGTCCTCGACGGCTCGCCGAGCCCGGTCGTGCCAGGCCTGCACGATGATCTGCTCGAGCCGCACGGCGTACTCGATCGTCTTGACGCGCGTCTTGGCGACGTTCGCCGCGGTCTCGGCGATCGACTCGGCGAACGTCAGCTCCGAGTTGCGCAGACGAATCACCCGATCCTCGAGCTGGCTGCTCAGACTCGGCAGCTCGGGCACGGGGTTCTTCCCGCCGCGCGCCGGCCAGCCGACTTCGATCATCCGGTCGACGTCGTCAGGGTCCATGCCGAGCGCCTCGGCGATGCGCTCCGCGGCCCGGCCTGCTCTGTAGAGCTCGAGCGCGCGCTGGTATTGTTCGGGTGTCGGCCTGGCCATGGCGATCAGCGTAGCGCCCAGCGGCTGTTGCAGCGCGCGAGGGTCTTCAACGCGAGCTCGCGCAGGTTGTAGCTCGACGGCAGATAGAGGTAGTTGAGCCCGTCCTGCGCTGCGACGAACTCGGCCAGCATGTCGAGCACGTTCGCGCTGGGCGGCAAGGCCTCGGGCTCGAGCCGAACAACGAGGTCTTGCACGGCCGGGTGTGAGCCACCGTGGTCGTTGAGGTAGATCGCGAGCTCGCGGAGGTTGCTCGAGCTGGCGATCGCCTCGCTCGCGTCGAGCACGAACTCGCACCCGCTCGCGGGCCAGACCTTGTCGCCGAGCTGTCGGATCGCCACGACGGTGCGATCGCCCGAGCCCTGGTCGAGCAGGAACTCGCGCAGCTCGGGCGCGGTCCAGTCGTCGACGCGGTCGAGCCAGATCCCCCAGACGCCGAACGCAGCCCGGTGCTCGGCGACCAGGTTGCGCGCTGCGTCGAGGTCGAACGGTGCGTGCAGGCAGTCGAGGCGCAGCACCGGCAGGCCCTGCGCGCCGCCGACCGGGAACGTGACGATCTCGGACTTCATGGTGACCACCATCCGTGCACGCGGTCACCTGCACGATCGCGTGCGGCTGCCCGAGCCTCTCGGCCGCGGCGACGCGCGACGCTGGCAGCGGCCCAGAGCATGCCAGCAATCGGGTGGGCGATTAGGTGGTGGGCGAGCAGGCGCATCATCGCCACGCCTCATCCCATCGTCGTTTGTCTTCGTACGGGTCTTCGACCCGCTCGCGTGGAGACTCCTCCCAAAGCCGTGCGCGTTCGGCCTCACGCTCGCGGGCTCGCCGGTCATTATCACGCTTGCGCTGCTCGTCGCGCTCGCGTGTGGTCCGCTCAGCTTGCAGGCCCGCATCCGTTCGGAACCATCGCGGACGGTCGTACACTTGCGTAATCGGCCATTTCGCATCCTCGTTCCACAGCGGCAGCCGACCGAACGCGATGATCGTCTCTACCTCCGCAAGGGGCACGCCTAACTCAGCTGCGATGGCGTCGGCGTGTTCGTGTTTGAGCACGAGTACGCCGCCCTCGTTGGCCGCCCGAGACATGACCCACCGGGTCACGGTGTCGCGGCAGCCGATGTAAAACCCAACTGGGTCGGCGATCCAGTCTTTGATGTGGCGTATTACGGTGCGCCTTTGAATCTCGTCGGCCGTCATGCCATCGAGTCTACGCGATCACGTTTCGCGTCGCTCGGCGTAGTAGACATCGGGGTTGAAGTCGGTCATGCGGGAAGCAACCGCGGTCCGCGTGGTAACTTCCCGCATGGATCGAGTCTTCGTTCGCGCCATCCTGATCGGCTTCGCCATCCTCGCCCTGGCCCAGTGCTGCGCGCAGTCGGCCTACGCTCGCCAGCCCGGCATTGTCGACGGCGACTTCTGTGATGCCCCTGACGGCCCACGCGAGCCGTGGACACGCGAGGCCAAAGCCCGCACCCGAGCTCGCGTCCAGGCCGGCTGCAAGGCACTGCGCGCCGCCCCGATCGTCTGCGCCTACTACCAGGCGATCGTGAGTCGCGAGAGCTTCGGCGGAGCCTCCTCCCGCCGACACACGCTGGGCTCGACCGAGAACGGCCTCGGCCCGATGGGACTGTCGCTGCGGATGACCGCCAACAAGTGGCCGGGCGACGACGAGGATCCGGCCTACTGCACACCCGAGGTCTCGCTGGTCGTCGCGCACGAGATCGTGTGGCGAGCGGTCACGGTCTACGGGGCCGACTCGATCGCCGACGTCCAGGCGATCTACGGCGGCCGATGGCGCTGCGTGACCGCCGATCGGTGGCGTTGGATCACCGGCGTGCCGATGCTCGGCAGGCTGGTCGCGCGCTGGCTGCCCGGGCCGGACCGCGAGTGCATGCCCGCGCCGACGGCCGCGACCGAGGCGAGGATCTGCGAGCGCATGGATGGTCGCGGCTACAACTGCCACGCGCTGATCACTATCGAGGATCTCGGCCGTCGCATCCCGCTCGAGCAGCGTCGCAGCTGGGCGCTCTCGCAGGCAGCGGCATTCGCTAGCCGTTGATTGCGGAATCAGACGTTGATCCGCCCGCTTGCTCCGAGCACAGATAGGCGCCGCTCGACGCGGCGAAGGAAGAACGATGACACGAACACGAACAGCATTAGCAATCACCGCTCTCCTGCTCGCGACGGCCGCGTGCACGAAAGAGGAGATCTGTTTTCCATGGTACCAGAAATGTCCCGGAGAGGAGACGGGCGACACCGGTGAGAGCGAGCCCGAATACTCGTGCTTCGACAACGGCGGACTCGAGCACAGCTGGTGCGTCGAGGACATCAGCGCGCTCGAACGTCAGGCCGTCTCGGCCGTGCTCGCGGTTGCGCCTGGACCTTGGGGCACCGCCGACTTCGACACGTGGGATCCCTTGCGCGAGTGCTTGACCCCGCTGGTCGAGCACGAGTGCGTGATGTCGGTGCTCAACGTGTCGAAAAAGTGCACCGTCTGCTGGACCGAGGAGGGCACGCCCGACTGGCAGGCCGCCACACTCACCGGGCCGGTTGCCGTGGTCGAGTGGGTCGAGAACGGCGAGGTCGTCCGCTTCTTTGATCACCTCGGCTGGTACGACGCGACGATGACCGACGCCGGCTTGGACGAGGAGAGCGCGGTGTGTCAGAAGGTGCGGACGCACGGCGTGCGGACCGGAGCGGAGTGCTTGTGCACAGCCGACAATCAGTGTCCGCAGCTGCTCGGCGAGGGCATCTGCGAGCAGGGCGTGTGCATCTACACCAACATCCCCGACGCGAGCCCGACTCTCGAGCCTGGTCCGCACCTGTACGGGCTGTCGCAGTGGTCCGACGGGCTCTCGTGCACGGGCAACACCTGCACGCTGACGTCGACGCTGATCGGCAACCTCCACGTGCTCGTCACCTGGTGGGATGACGAAGTCGAGTGGTCGGTCAACCCGACGACCGGGTACATCACGATCGACTCGCTGCACGGCGACTCGCTGCCGTACCAGCTTGGTCTTCGGCAAGGCGACGTAATCACGGCGATCAACGGCCAGGCACCGACCGCCTCGACGGTCAACAACGCGATCGACACGCTGCTGCGCAGCGACACAGTCGCGGTCGCGCTCACGAACCGCACGATCATCCTGACGATGTAGTCGGACAAACGGCAGCGGCGGGCCTATTTAGTCCGCCGCTGCTACTCGCCTAGTCGGTGTCGCGCTGGACACGGTCGGCCAGAAGATCGGCATGCTGATCGACAAGGGCCAGCGCCCGATCACGATCGTCGAGCGTGCCGACCGATCGCGTCGAGCTCCTGCCGGCGGTGTAGAACGCGGTGAGCACGAAGCCCTGGATCTCGCCGGCCTCGCAGCGCTCAAGGAGCTCACGCGCGAGTTTCACAGCGGCCTCGTTCGGCTTCGGTCCGAGCGGCAGCAGCGTCGGCTCGCTCACTGGCCCTCGCTCTCGAGCAGCTTGCAGCGCTCGTAGGCCTCGATCATCGCGTTGTAGTTGGCCTCGCACGGCTGCGCGACCATCCGCGCACGCGCGGTGTCCAGCTCGATCGCAGCCTCGTCGATCGGTTCCAGCGGTGCCTCGACCGGCGCGAGCTCGAGACCCTGCTCCGCGGCAGCCTTCGCGGCCGCCTCGGCCGCGCTGCGTCGATCCTCGCGCTCGGCCGCCCAGTCGGCGAGCCAACACCCAACAGCCTCGAGCGCCGCACCCCACCCTTGGTCGAGCGCGCTCGCGGCCTTGCCACCTCCGCACACGCCAACGCCGACGCCCATGAGCGCCTGGTTGCGCTGCGCCGCCGTGCAGCCGATCGCGAGCACGAGAGCGAGTGCAATGATCTTGATCCTGTTGCCCATGCGCTGAGCCTACACCGGCTCGGCCTCGAGCGTGCTTCGTTCCGCGACGTCCTCGAGCTGGTCGATGCGGGCGCGCTCGCGGTCGAGCTCTGCCAGGATCTTGTCCGCGTTCTCGATCATCCTCTGCGCGACGAGTTTGGCGTGCGCGGCTTCGCGTGCGGCTGCGTTGGCCATGCTCTCGCGTCCGCCCCGGCTGAACGTGCGCACGATCGCGGCCGCTTCGTCGAGCGCGCTCTCGTTCCACATCGAGAACCGCACGCCCGAGGCCCTCTCGAACCGGTGCATGAGCGCGAGCTCTTGCTCGACGCGGTCGAACTCGTAGGCCTTGGCCTGGAACCCGCGCAGCCGCTCGAGCTCCTCCGCCAACTCGGCCTCGAGTTCCTTGCGGATCTCGCCGCGCAGCCCCTTCGACCCGAGCTGCTCGTCAGCGCGGCGCAGGATCGCAGCCAGGAACGCGCGGCTGATCGGCTCGGGTGTCAGCGTCGGTGCTTCTTTGGCGACCTTCATGCTGGTGCCGCCACGGCCCGGCACGAGCAGACCCCACGCTGCGGGCACGTCACCCTCGCGCACGATCGAGGCGTCGCCGACCGCGAGGTAGAAGTGGTCGAAGAACTTGAAGTGCGACTCCTGCTTCGCGGGGTTGGCCAGCTCGCGAGTCAGGTCCGACCGGCTCACCTTGATCTCCACGCCCGCGAGGGTGAGCCCGCGGCTCGGCCACGTGGACATGATCACCGCGTCGATCGTGCGTCGGTGGTTTGCGCCGGTGCCGTTCGATACGCCGGGCAAGACCGCGTACTCGGGCGCGCTGAATCGTTGTCGGATCGCCGCGTACACGGCTCGCTCTGTTGTCAGCTTCGATGCCATCGTTCATCACTCCCGCTGGCCCAGCGCCAGCTCGAACGCTCGTGTGTGGCTAGCCAGCCTCGCGTGCCGGCGCCGGTTGCCGGTCACCGGCGTCTCGTCGCCATCGCAGGCCCTCGCCATCTTGGTCGCGTTCACGGCGAACATCGTGACGGCGCGACCATCGATGCTCGTTGCCCCGAGCTCGCCGCACAGCTTCGCCCGTCGCTCGCCGTTGACCCGACCGACGTGGACCCGCAGGCCCAGCTCGAGCCCGAGCGCTGTCCACCAATGCAGCGACTTCCACTTCCAGTTGGGTGTGTCCTTCCCCGCGCTGCCGCCCACGAAGATCACCGAGCAGCCGATCTCGCGCAGGACCGGCCGCACCATGTCGGGCGTCATGCCGTCCTGTACCGCCAGCGCGAGGTTGATCCCGCGCAGCTCGCCGCGGTGTCGCGCGTGGAAGTCGACCGAGAAGTCGAGGCTGCGCTGGCCCGCGCCGACGATGTCCGGCAGCACCGCCCAGCCCTCGCCAAGCCCTGGGCCCAGGCGCTCGAGCAGGCGCAGGAACGGGTCCGGCTCCCACGGCTTGCCGGCCTGGCTGCAAGGCCACGCGCCGTTGTCGAGCACGTAGGGCAGGCCCTCGACCGGCTGCGTGTGGCCGCTGAGGTCGTTGACCTTGTACCCGCAGTGGGTCTTGCGGACCGAGATCGGCGACAGCAGCGAGCCGAACCCGTGCCGCTTGCAGGCCTCGACGGTGCGCGCGTTGGTCGGCCGCACGACGTACAGGCGCAGGTCCGCCGCGCGCGGTCGCCGGGTCAGGCGACGCGGGATTGCCACGTCTGCGGCGGTCAACACGTGGTGGTCTCGACGGACCGTGAAGCCGAGCCGTACCAGGACACGCGAGGCGTGCTCCAGGCCGCCCGAGAGCTCGCGCGCGGCCATCGGCCGGCCGCCGCTCTGGTAGGCGCTGGCGACCGCCACAATCGCCTTGGGCGGCAGCTGGAGACCGCCGACCTCGAGCACGTCGCGGGTCCCGTGGCGGAAGCCGTGCGCGCGCAGGAACACCTCGGGCCCGGACCGCGCGGCCTCGGCAACCGCGTGAAGCACGGCGCGGCGATCGAGCGTGGCGATCATCGATCCTCCCAGCGCACCGAGTCGCTCGGCACCGCGCGATTGCTCAGCGGGCACGGCTCGCCGTCGGGCTTGTTGTGCGCGTAGTAGTAGTCGAGCGTGCCGTCGCCGCCCTTGGGGTTGTAGACGCCCACCTCGCGACCGCACTCGGGGTGCTCGCACACGCGCCTGGTCGGCGGTGGCTTCGGCACGCCGTGCTTCGCCATGAAGCGCTTGGCCCGTTCGTAGTCGCGCTGCCGGCCTTGCTTCCGCATCACGACCACCCCTCGGCCGGCCAGTAGCAGAACGACTGCGGCGGGTTGAAGACGCACCCGCTGTTCTTGGCGAGCGCGCGCGGGTCGATCGCGTGCTCGAAGCGGAGCGGCTCGAACACCTCGAACGCGTGCGCGAGCTGCTTGCCGTGGAAGTAGCGATCGAACTCGGCGCGCGTGATCCCGGCGAACTCGGCAGTGTCAGCCCAGAGCTCGGCCGGCTCGTCGCTCAGCACGCGCGCGACCTCGAACTCGCCGACGATCCGCAGCACCGGCGCGGTCGCGTACAGCGACACCCAACGCGGTGGCCGGGCGGGCACGACCCGGCGGAACTCGAACAGCTTGGTGCCCGCGAGGATCGCCTCGGCGTGCCGCGGATGGACGCTGAGCAAGATTCGATTACGCACGACGCACCTCGCGATGCAGCACGCCGTCGACCGCGTGCTCGCAGAGCGGCGGCCCGTTGCGGCTCCCGTCGGTCTCGGCGTCGAGCAGATTCCGAGTGCGGAACAGCTCGAGCGTCTCGTCGATCGTCAACACGCGCACGGCTCGATCCCACGACAGCTCGAGCACGCGGTCGATCCAAGCGCTCTCCCACATGTCGCCGAACATGCTCACCGCTTGGCCCCCGGCGCGGTCTTGCGCAGCCCGAGCTCGGCGAGCCGCGTCTGGATAATCTTCTCGGCTGCGACCAGCATCGCCTCCTCGGAGTCGCACTTGATCGGCGCGGCCATGGCCTTGACGCCGGTCCGACCGACGCGCGCGACCTGTTCGACCACGTACTTGAGACCCACGCGACTGAACTCGATCGAGATCCTGGCTCCCTCTTGCAGCTGCATGTCTTCTCCTACCGCGCCGAGCGTTGGCGACTTCCGTGCATCACGAACCATCGGCCGATGCAGACCACGTCGCACTCGTCTTTGCTGAGCTTCGTCGTGGGCACCAGCTGGCCCAGCGCGAGCGCGGGCGTGGGCGCATCAGCTCGAGCAAGTTCGAGCTCGAGGCGGCGCACCTTCGACCACTGCCGCTCGACGGCTCGCTTGCTTCGCTGCTTGGTGGACAGCTTCTTACCCGTCTTGTCGTCGTGCGTCTCGATCGTGCGGAACGTGGGGCCCTGCCACTCGGCCGGCTGGACCTTCTCGATCGGCACGCCCTCGTCTTCCGCGATCACGATCCATCGATGCGCCGACAGCAGCAGCGCCTCGACGCTGGGCCAGTTGATCTGCTGGTTGGGCCCGTGCAGGCGCACGTGCTGGGCTTCGATGACGAGGGTGAACTCGGGGTCGACGTTGAAGTTCACGCAGCCTGCTCCCGCTCGGCGCTCCCGTAGAAAGCCGCGTCGAGTTCGAGCACGGCGTTGATGATCGCCATGACCTCGGGCCTGTCGGCACGCCGGACGCCGGCGAGCACCGTGGTGTGGTCGCGCCTAGTCAGCCTGCCGATCTCCGGGTAGCTCGCGTTGCTCACCACCCGCATCAGCCACCACACGGCCTGACGCGCGCAGACAGTCGACGCCGTGCGCGACTTGCCGACAATGTTGAGCCGGTGCACGCCGGTGACGCGGCTGACGTCCGCGACGATGCGGTTGAACGACTCGTGAGCGTTGCAGCGGCACGTCACGACTGCGCCCTCGCGTCCGAGTCTGGCAGGGCATTGACCAGATCGACGAGATCCACAAGGTCGTGGTCGTCACGATAGATTTCGTTGCCGTAGGCGTCCTCGACAATCCACTCGTGCAGCAAGTCGTCATCCGGGTGGCCGTCATCGTCGAGTACCGACGACCATGGCCTCGGCGTGACTTTGTCGAGAGCTCGGACCGCCACGTCGCGCTGCACGACGATCTGCTTGATCGCGGCGACCGGGCTCGACCAGTCGCGATTGCCGAGCGCTTCCGCGAGCGCGTCGCCGACGTCTCGCATGGTCGGCACGTGGAGCTGCGGCTTGGATCCGCGGCGCAGGAGCAGGCCAACCTCGGCTGCGACCAGGTGCTCGGCCGTCGCCACGATCTGCTTGGTGACCGCGGCCGCGTCGTCGCACGTTGCTCGCACCGGACGCAGGATCGAGAACACCGTCGGCTCGCGCTCGTCGAGTCCAACGGTGATCTCGATCTCTGTGGTGCTCGAGTGCCTGGCGATGCAGGCCAGTCGCCCGCGGAGCGGGCCGTCCCAGTGCAGGGTGTTCACGTATTCGACGAGGTCCACATCGACGTCAACCTCGCCGGCCGGTGCACATTCCCGGTCAGACCAGCTCGTCGAGCTCGGCCTCGCTCACCGGTCCGTCGTAGACCTCGCCGGTGTCCGGGTCGTACTCCGGCTCGGCTGGCTCGGCCTGCTCGGGCTCGGGCTGCTTCTGGGGGCGCTTGCCGTTCTTGCGCTGCTGCTCGCGCTGCTCGACCTTCTCGGCGAGCTTGCTGTCGTGCGTGCGCGCGGGGCCGCGCGGCTTCTCGGCCTCGAGC
>DATLLB010000566.1:0-5480 GCA_035538075.1 Enhygromyxa sp. | reverse complement strand
GTTCTGCACCGACGCCGACATGATCTTCGCGCCCAACTTCATCGCCACGCTGCTCGACGCGCAGCGACGCGAGCAGGGCCGCGCGTTCGTGGTCTGCCACTGCCGCGATCTACCCGAGTCGATCGCAGAGCAGCCGTGGACCCGCGACGACTTCCCGCAGCTGCTCGCGGCCCTGCTCGCGTCGCTGCGCGTCGAGCAGCGTGGCGATGAAGTTGGGCGCGAAGATCATGTCGGCGTCGGTGCAGAACACGTAGCGGCCGCGCGCGCGCTGGATGCCGAAGTTGAGCGCGCGCGAGCGGTTCCAGATCTCCTCGGTCTCGACTCGGACCAGCTCGGCGTCGTGGCGCTCGGCCAGCTCGCGCAGCGCGGCGGCGTGCTCGGGATCGCTGCCGAAGTCGGTGATCACGATCTCGAGCGCGCCCGCAGGCAGCTCTTGCCAACGCAGCGATCGCAGGCAGTTGTCGAGCCGGGTCCCCGTGCGGTTGCGGACGGGGATCACCGCGGTGAGCTCGGGACGGGCCATCGGCGCGGAGGCTAGCCCGACCGCCCGGGCTCGTCACGGTCCTCCAGCACGCGCAGCGCCAGCGCCGAAAACAGCTGCCGCTTGGCGTGCGCGCGCACGTACGCGGCGTCGATGCGCGGCACGAGCTTCTGCGTGCGGACCGAGGCGTACCAATGCACGACCCGCGTGTCGGGGCCGATCACCTGCTCGAGCGGCGGCAGCTCGCGACGGATGCGAAACCAGTGCTCGCTGATCTCGGGCCCGAGCGGATAGAACACGCGCGGCGGCAACACGGCGAGGTCGGGCTCGCGCGCGTGCGCGAGCGTGTCCTGCAGCAGGTGGGTGCCGAGCGCGAAGCGGACCAACCGACGCTGCTCGGGCACCGCGATCATCCCGTCGATCAGCCGCCGCACGAACGGGTGACCGGGCGTGGCCCCGAGCACCGCGTTGTTGGCCGCGGTCGGGTAGAGGTGCTCGAACGCTCGAAAGCTGCGCCAGCCACCCGGCAGCCGACGATGCAGATCGCGGACGCCCGCGCGCGCGAGCCCTTGCAGCCGCACCGCGAGACCCTTCGCGCGCCGCACCGCGGCCGGCCAGACCAAGTGCTCGGCCCCGCAGAAGGCCCCGTTAGCGCGTCGCAGCGGCTCGAGCGAGCGCACGGTGATGGTGTCGAGATCGAGGTACACGCCGCCCTCGACCGCGAGGATCAACGCCCGCAGCACGTTGGCCCGCGCCGCGGGGGCGCGCAGCTGAGCGTAGATCGTCCGCAGCTCGTCCGCGCCCGAGCCGAGCGCGGCGAACATGCGATCGAGCGCGGACTCGTCGATCCGTCGCGCCTCGAAGCCGGGGATCGCCAGCAGCTCGGGCCACACGGGCGTGCCCGCGAGCTCGTCGGCGTGATGCAGGATCAAGCGATCGAACCCGCCGTTGCGAGCCGCGGAGCGCAGCGCCAGGGCGTGCACCCAGGGCAGCTGCGCTCCGAACCAGATGAAATGCGCGAGGTTGGGGATCACTGTCCGTCGCCCGAGAATTGCTCGGGTGTCAGCACATAGGAGGACTCGGCCACCGCGTCGACCTCCGCGCGCCGGAATGGGAAGGGCGTGTAGACGCCGTCGGCCCAGTCTTGCAAGGTGTCGTCCCAGTGCGGCGAATTCGGATCGCCGGAATTACCGCGCGGGAAATTGATCGTGGCCTCGGGCGTGCCGTCCTCGGCGAAGGTGGTCACGACTCGGAAGATCGCGCCGTCCTTGGAATCGAAGCGCTCGGCCGTGTCGCCGGCGTTGTTCGCATAGAAGTTGCTCGACGACACATTGACGGTGTCTTCGCCACCGTTGGTCGGCGTCCAACCACCGTCGAGGTCGCCGCCGAACGGATTCTCGAAGCGCGTGCCGTGCATGTCGCCCCAGCTGTAGCCGCTCGGATCGACGCTGCCGTACGTCTCGTTGAACCATTCGGCGGAGCGACGCAGGCCTTCGACGACGACCCACTCGGGGCTCTCCTGAATGAGGCCGCCGCCTTCGTACTGGCCGAGCAAGGCCAGCGCCGGGATCTTGATCACGAACGGCGGCTCCTCGGCGAACACCAGCGTGTAGAGGAACGCGAAGTCGTCCTCGACGGCGACCCAGGCCATGTTGTGCAGCCACACGTGCCAGACCAGCGCGCCGGCCGAGTCGCGCTCCATCTTCTGATCCCAGTCGGCGAGCGTCTGGGCGAGCGCGACGATGTCGTCGTTGCCGACGAACTCGGCCAGCTCCGCGTTGCTGCCGATCTGGCCGACCGCGTCGGCGATCACGGGCAGCAGCGCGTCGGACATCGGGCTGTGCGTGTCGAGCTGGAGGTTCAGCATGTCCTCGACGGTGACGTCGCCCTGCTCGGTGAGCCGCTCGAACTCGTCGTGCAGGCGCTTGGCCCGGTTTCCGGCCGCATAGAAGTAGCCGTAATAAAACGGATCGTTGGTCACGTCACCGTCGAAGGTGAAGCCCCACGGGTCGTTGTTGGCGGTCGCGACCCAGCCGCGATTGGCGAGCCGGCTGCGCGGCAGCTGGTCGGGCGGCAGGAAGGAGTCCCAGTACGAATCGGCGTTGTCGCCGTCCATCACGAGGTAGGGCAGCGCGCCGCTCGAGAGGTCGCGATCGGGCACCAGGATGTTGACGCGATAGGAGATGTCCTCGGCGGTGGCCGCGACGAAGTTGAAGCCGGAGACCTCCATGTAGTCGACGCCCTGCTCCCACTCGTCGATGTTCGTTGCGCGCATCATGGCCGAGAAGCAGCGCTCCTCGGCGGTCGCCCGAAAGCCGGTCCAGTTGGCGAGCAGCTCGTTGCCGGACGCCGCGACCGGCAGCGGGATCAGCTCGGACGGCAGGATCACGCCGTACTCGGGCACGTCGCGGATCTGCAGGTGCACCGCCTCGCCGTCCTTGACCTCGATGTGCTCCTCGCGGACGACCCACTCGACGTAGGTGTCGCCGGCCCACACGCCTTCGTCCTCGACCCGCACCTCCCACAGATCCATCACGTCGGCGAAGTTGGTGGTCGCGGCCCAGTGCAGCTGACGGTTGTGGCCGAGCTGCACGCCGAGCGTGCCCGCGAACGAGAACCCGGCCACGTCGAGGCTGCCGCCACCGTCGACGCTGTTGATGTGCTGCGCGAACATCAACGACGGGCTCTGCAGCGGCTGGTGCGGATCGTTGGCGACCATCGGCCGCCCGCTCTGCGTGTGGCGTCCGTCGATCGCCCAGTTGTTCGACCCGATCGCACCGACGTGGCCGAAGCCGCGTCGCAAGGTGGTGATCGCCTCGCTGACCGCCTCGGGCGAGAACGGCTCCATCGGCACGGGCGTGGGCGCGCGATGCAGGGACGACGGCCGCGAGTCGGGCTTCAGCCCGGCCGGGACCTCGTCCTCGGGCATGATCTGCACGGGCCACATCGGCTTGGCCAGCTCGAACGCGTTCCAGGTGTTCGGCAGGTTGCGCTGCAGGATCGTCGCCAGCAGGTCGCGCTCGAGGCTGTTGGAGTTGCCGAGGTAGAGCAGCTTGGCGATCGCAAACTCGTCGTCGCGCTCCCAGGTGGTCGGCATGAAGCCGGCCTCCGCGAACCCGTAGGGCAGCGCCGCGTCGCCGTCGAGCACCTCGGTGATGCGCTGGTTGACGCCGGCGACCCAGGCGATCGCAAAGTTGTACGCGGCCGGATCTTCGTCGCGCAGGCGCTCGGCGTTGAGACCACCCCAGTGGCGCAGGTTGAAGGTGCGCGAGACGATGTCCTGCTCGACGAAGCCCGCGCCGAGCACCTCCGCCTGGGTTCCGAGCGCGCGCCGCCGCATCAGCTCCATCTGAAACAGGCGCTCGCTGGCCATGTGGTAGCCGGACGCGAACGCGACGTCGTCATCGTGGCTCGCGTAGATGTGCGGGATGCCGCGATCGTCGACGATGATCTCGACCTCGGCCTGCAAGCCGGGGAACTCGTCGTAAGGCTCGACCGGCTCGTCGCCGTCACCGTCACCGTCGCCGTCGCCGTCGCCGTCACCGGTCTCGCTGCCGCCGTCATCGCTCTCGTCGCTGGCGGCGGGCTGACAAGCGCCCAGAGCGAGCGCGGAGATCATCAACAAAGGAACGTGACAAGTGAGGGCGCGGCGAAACACCGGCGGACTGTACGCCACGGCGTCCGCGGCGGACAACGACGTTCATGACCACCTAAGGCGCCGCAGAAACGATCGCGTCCACCGTCTCGCGGATGCGCTGGCGAGCCTCCTGCGGTCGGCTGGGATCCGCCGCCGTCGCCAGCAGCCGCGGGGCGGCGCAGGCGGCATCGCCACCCATCGCCGCCAGCGCTCGCAACACATTGAGGTTGGGCTCGGGCGCGGCCTCGACGAGCGCCACCAACACCGCGGTCGCGCTCGCGGCTGCCGGTCCGACCGTTGCGATCGCCCGCGAGACCTCCCCTTGCAGCGCAGCGAAGCGCGGGCTCTCGAGCAGCGCGACCAACAATTCAGTGGCCTCGCGATTGGACGCGCTGGCGAGCTGGCCGAGCGTCGCGATCAGATCCCGCTGCCGCGCCTGCACACCGCCCGGCACCTCGACCTCGAGCGATCGCTCGAGCTGCAGCGCGACCGCGGCCGCGAGCAGCTTCGTGTCGATGCGAGGATCATGCACACGCCGGCGCGCCCACAGCCGCACGCGGCGATCGGGATCGGCGAGCGCAGCCAGCAACCCGCAGCGACCGTGCACGTCGAAGCCCGCGAGCGTGACATGGCCGTCGAGCGCCCGCAGCCGCACGCGACCGTCGGGGTGCTCGAACAACGCCGCGATCGCATCGACCTCCGCGCCCGCGTCCGGATGCTGCGCGAGCGCGGCGAGGATCGGCACCAGCTCGATCGCGTCGTCGTCGATCCGCAGCGCCGCCCGCAGGTGCGCCAGCTCGCCCGCGGCGTCGAGCTTGCCGTGCATCCGCCACAGCGAGGCCTGCGGCACGCCGATCTCGTCGACCGGCAAGAAGCGACCATCGGCGGTGGCGATCGCCATGCGCGGCTCGAAGCGGCTCGCCTGCGCCTCGCTCCCGCGCAGCGCCTCGTCGATGATCGTGAACGCCTGCCGCTGGGCGATGCGCCAGAACCTGAGGTGATCGTCGACCCCGGCGAGCACGAGGTAGCGCTCGCGAAACAGCTGACAGCTGTCGCAGTGCTCGGGGATCAACGCGAAGTAAGCCGGCTCGTCGCGCGCGAGCATCGTGCGGGTGAGCTCGAGATCGTGACGTGCGTGGGCCAGCGTCACGCGTCCGCGTGCAGGCAGCGGCTGCTCCGTACGCGCGAGCGCGAACCCGGCGACGGGCTCGTGCAGGTGGATCGGCGCGCCCGAGGCCGCGACTCGCAGCGCACGCTCGGCGAAGGTCTCGACCGCTCCGAGCCCCGGCTCTCGGCTCATCCAGAAGCGCTCGAGCCCAACCTCAATGTGTTGCGAGCGCTGGCGGCGATGGGTGGCGATGC
>DATLLB010000565.1:0-2278 GCA_035538075.1 Enhygromyxa sp. | reverse complement strand
CCTCGCGCCCCGCTCGAACCAGCGCGCTGCCGACGACCACGCCATCGACCCGCGGTGCCAGAGCGGCCACCTGCGCGGGCTCGCGGACGCCAAAGCCGACGGCGATCGGCAGCTCGGTCTGCGAACGCAGCTCGTCCAGCTGATCCCGCAGCGCGTCGCTGCCGACGTCCAGCGCGGAGCCGGTCACGCCCGTGAGGCTCACCGCGTACACGAAGCCGCTCGCGTTCGCGAGCACCCGCTCGCGTCGCGCGGGCGTGCTGGTCGGCGCGACCAGGCCGATCCAGTCGAGCCCGGCAGCACGCGCCGGATCCCGCAGCGTCGCCGCGTGCTCGGGCGGGAGATCGACGACCAGCACGCCATCGATGCCGAGCGTCGCGAGCCGCTGCAAGAACCCCGAGTCGCGCTCGAGCCTGCGCAGCAGCGGGTTCGCGTAGGAGAACAGCACGATCGGCAGCTCCGCGAAGCGCTCGCGCACTCGCACGGCCAACTCGAGCACGCCCTCCAGCGTGGCCCCAGCTGCGCGCGCACGCACCATCGCGGCCTGGATCTCCGGCCCGTCGGCGGTCGGATCCGAGAACGGCACGCCGAGCTCGAGCACGTCGAGCCCGGCCTCGCACGCGGCCAGCAGCCGCGCGAGGCTGCCGTCGCGATCGGGATCGTAGCCGGTCAAGTACCCGATCAACGCAGCCCGGCCGTCCGCTCGGCACTTCTCGAAAGCCACGGCAATTCGCGAGCTCATCGTGCCCTCTCTCCGCGCGTGCGCGCCCGCTCGACGACCGCGAGCGACTCCGCGTCGAGCCGGCTCATGACCGTGTGCATGTCCTTGTCGCCGCGGCCCGACACGTTCACGAGGATCTTCGCCTCGCGCCCGAGCTCGGCCACCAGCGGCTGCAGGGCCGCGATTGCGTGGGCCGTCTCGAGCGCTGGAATGATCCCCTCGGTGCGCGCGAGCAGCTGCAGACCTGCGAGCGCCTGCGCGTCGTCGATCGCGACGTAGCGCGCGCGGCCGATCGATCGCAGATACGCATGCTCGGGCCCGATGCCCGGATAGTCGAGCCCGGCCGAGATCGAGTGGGCCTCCTGCAGCTGGCCGTCGTCGTCCTGCAGCACCAGGCTGCGCATCCCGTGATAGACGCCGACATGCCCGCGCGACATGGTCGCCGCGTGCCGCCGCTCGAGGCCCTCGCCGGCCGCCTCGACGCCGATCAACGCGACCTCGGGATCGCCCACGAACGCCGCGAAGATGCCCATCGCGTTCGAGCCCCCGCCCACGCACGCGACCACGGCATCCGGCAGCCCGCCCGCACGCAGCATCTGCTCGCGCGCCTCGTCGCCGATCACCCGCTGCAGCTCGCGGACCATCAGCGGATAGGGATCGGGCCCCATCACCGAGCCGATCACGTAGTGCGTGTCGTCGACGTTCGCTACCCAGTCGCGCAGCGCCTCGTTGATCGCGTCCTTGAGCGTCGCGGCCCCGCTCTCGACCGGGCGAACCTCGGCGCCGAGCAGGCGCATGCGAAACACGTTGAGCGCCTGCCGAGCCACATCCTCGGCGCCCATGTAGACCACGCACGGCATCCCAAAGTAAGCGCAGACCGTCGCCGTCGCGACGCCGTGCTGACCCGCGCCGGTCTCCGCGATGATCCGCCGCTTGCCTAGCCGCCGCGCGAGCAGGATCTGGCCGACGCAGTTGTTGATCTTGTGCGCGCCCGTGTGATTGAGGTCCTCGCGCTTGAGCCAGATCCGTCCGCCGCCGATCGCCTCGGCCAGCCGCGGCGCAGGCGTGAGCGGCGACGGCCGCCCGACATACTCCGTCAGGATCCGCGTGTACTCGGCGCGAAACGAAGGGTCAGCCCACGCGAGCGGCCACTCGCGGGCGAGCTGCTCGACCGCAGGCATCAACGTCTCGGCCACATAGCGACCGCCGAACTCGCCAAACTTGGCGAGCAGCGGCTCGGGTTCTGGGAGCGCCGACATGCACGCGAGCTTCGGAGACCCACGGCCATTCGGCAAGCCTGATACGCTCTGCTCGTGCACGGTCGCGTGCTCGTCCAGTCCCTCGACGACGGCTTCGCGTCGTGGGAGCTCGCCACTCGCCCGATCCCCACCCGCTTTCGTGGCCTCGTGCGTACGTGGCTGGGCTACTCCGAGCGCGCCGCCGGCATCCGCCGCCAACGCGAGCTGCCCGGCGCACGCGTGGTGGTGATCTTCGAGTTCGGCCCGCCGATCCGAGTGTCCGCGACCGGCGCGGAGCCGCTGCTCGAGCACTCGCTCGACG
>DATLLB010000564.1:0-3134 GCA_035538075.1 Enhygromyxa sp. | reverse complement strand
CCATCAGGTGCTGCATCAGCAACAGTCCGACCGAGACAAACGCGGCCGCGTTTGCAGCCGCGTTTGTCTCGGTCGGACTGTTGCTGATGCAGCACCTGATGGAGCCCGAGCCGATCTGCCACATCCAGCTGACCGACGACGACGGCCAGGTCATCCAGGGCATCGATCGCGTCGATCTGCAGCTACCGTCGGGTCATCTGCTCGAGGTCGTGGTCGAGGACGGTCGCACGCTGCGGTTCGCGTGTCCGCCGGGGCCGGTGCAGATGCAGGCGCACGTGTACTTCGACGAGCGCGAGGTGAACACGACCGACGATCCGCCGATCAAGACCGCCGCGGGCGAGTGGCGGATCGACGGGCGCGTGGCCCTGCCCTCCGTCGAAGCGGCCACGGGCGACGCGGTCGCGCGGACACAGCTGATGCGCGTGCAGCCGCCTCGAGCCACGCTGCCCAAGCTCGACCCCAGGCCCGCGCTCGAGCCCGCGCAGCCAGAGCCAGAGCCGGCCGAGCCCGGCCTCGACGTCGGCGTCGAGGTCGGCGGCCAGCCGACGCTCGAGCGCGTGCCGAAGGTGCAGCCGATCAGCAAGAGCCCCGAGCTGCAGAACAAGCTCGCCAAGCAGATCGCCGTGCTGCGGCGCTGCTACGAGGACGGGCTCGCCGAGGATCCGTCGCTGCGCGGCAAGCTGATCGGCGACGTGCGGACCGACGCGACCGGACGCGTGATCGACTTCGTGATCATCGAGAACGACTTCAGCCGCAGCAACCGCGAGGTCGCCAGCTGCATCCGCGAGGAGGTCGAGCGCTGGAGCGCCGGCAAGCCCAAGAGCCTGCGCGGCACCGTCGACCGCATCTCGATCGACTTCGCCCCGCCGGTTTGAGCTCAGCCGATCAGCCGCGTCCGCACCGACTGATCGAGCCCGGCGATGCCGTCGTGCAGCGCGTTGGCTCGCGCGTCGTCGCGCGGGACCTCGAGATCCATCAGCAAGAGCCCGATCCCGCCGCCGGTCACGAGGTGCTGACCGGAGATGTTGATCCCGACCGCCGCGACGACGTTGTTGACGCGCGAGAGCACGCCGGGGACGTCCTTGTGCACGTTGACCAGTCGGCAGCGACCCGGCCGTAGATCGCCGGCATCGACGACCGGCAGCGTCAGGCAATTGGTCGTGCGTCCGAAGCTCATGAACGCGCTGAGCACCTCGCTGACCTCGCGGCCGATGTTGGCCTGCGCCTCCTGAGTGCTGCCGCCGATGTGCGGGGTCAGGATCACCTCGCGCAGCCCCTGCAGCGGCGACTCGAAGCGCTCGCCCACGCCCTTGGGCTCCTTGGGATAGACATCGATCGCCGCGCCGGCGACATGACCGGAGCTGATCGCGTCGCGCAGCGCTGCGAGGTCGACGACCGAGCCGCGCGAGGCGTTGATCACATAGGCGCCCCGCTTGAGCCGAGCCAGCTGCTCGGCGCGGATCATGTTGCGGGTCTGCTCGGTGTCGGGCACGTGCAGCGTGATGAAGTCGGACTCGGCCAGCAGCGTGTCGAGATCGACGACCGGGATCGCGTTGCCGAGTGGGAGCTTGCTGACCACGTCGTAGTAGAGGACGCGCAGGCCCATGGCCTCGGCCAGGATGCTCAGCTGCGAGCCGATGTGGCCGTAGCCGATGATGCCGAGCGTCTTGCCGCGCACCTCGTGTGAGCCCTCGGCGTCCTTGCGCCACTCGCCTTCGTGCGCGGCCCAGCTGCGCGCGAACACCTGGCGCGAGAGCATCACGATCTCGGCGATGACCAACTCGGCGACCGAGCGGGTGTTGGAGAACGGGGCGTTGAACACCGCGATGCCCGACTGCCGGGCGGCCTCGAGCTGGATCTGATCGGTGCCGATGCAGAACGCTCCGACCGCGGCGAGCCGCGGGACCGACTCGAACACCGCCGCGCGAACCTGGGTCTTGCTGCGGATCCCGAGCAGCACCGGCTCGTCGCCGGGCAGCGCCTGCAGGGTCGCGATCAGCTCGTCCTCGGCCAGCCCGGTCGCGCGTCGATGCACGGCGATGTCGGCCCGGGCGAAGGCCTCGTCGGCGGACGGATGGATGCTCTCGATCAGCAGGACGTGGGCTCGCGGCACGGGCCGGAGTGTGCTGGTTTCGCCGCGCAGCGGCAAGCGAGCGCGGCGGTTGCTCACCCTGCGGGGATCGGCTAGTTGCGTCGCAGGAGCCATGTCCGCCTCGTCTTCGACTTCGACCAAAGCTCGCGTGCTGACCGGTGATCGCCCGACCGGTCCGCTGCACCTCGGACACCTGCTCGGCTCGCTGCAGCAGCGCGTGGCGATGCAGGACGATCACGAGTGCTTCGTGATCGTCGCCGATCTCCACACGCTCACGACCAGGCCGCAGCGCGAGCGCGTCGCCGAGCTGCCTCGCCACGTCCGCGCGGTCGTGCTCGATCTGCTCAGCGCCGGCATCGATCCCGGCAAGTCGACCATCTATCTGCAGTCGGGCGTGCCGGCCGTCTACGACCTCGCGATCTTGTTGCAGATGTTGATCCCGGTCTCGCACCTGCGCTCGCTCGCGAGCCTGGCGCAGATGGCCAAGGTCGCCGAGCTCGACGACGAGCAGGTCTCGCTCGGTCTGCTCGGCTACCCGGTCTTGCAAGCCGCCGACATCTTGATGGCGCGCGCCGAGCTGATCCCGGTCGGCGGCGACAACCTCGCTCACGTCGAGATCGCCCGCGAGGCCGCGCAGCGCTTCAACGACATGTACGCGCCGCTGTTCCCGTTGCCCGAGGCCATGTCCTCGCGCGTCGAGATGCTGCCGGGCATCGGCCCCGATGGTCCGGCTGCGAGCAAGATGTCGAAGTCGGCCGGCAACACGATCGACCTCGGCGACGCGCCCGAGCTGGTCGCCAGCAAGCTGCGCACGCTCGACGGCGAGCGGCTGTATGGGTTCGTCGACGCGCTGATCGAAGATCGTGCGCAGGCGAGCGCGACGATCGACGAGCATCAGGCCGGCAAGCTCTCCGACGCAGCCGTGCACGATCTGTTGATCACCGCGACCGAAAATTTGTTGGTGCCGATCCGCGCGCGACGGGCCACCTTCCAGGCCGACGCAGGGCTGATCGAGGAGATCCTCGTCGACGGCACGATCCGC
>DATLLB010000563.1:0-3578 GCA_035538075.1 Enhygromyxa sp. | reverse complement strand
GCAGGATCGTGCGCAGCCCGACCACGCGCTCGCGGCAGCGCTCGAGCGCGTGCTGACGGTGGCGGAGATCGGCGAGGCTGGCCCGCTCGTCGAGCTCGCGCTCGCTCTTGCGCAGGCGACTGCGGGCTTGGGTCTTGCGCTTGCGCGCGTCGACCAGCTCGGCCTTGGCCTCGGCCAGCTCGCGCTCGCATCGTTCGCGGCGCGGCTCGAGCTCGTCGGCTCGACGCACGAGCCGGCCACGCAGCTCGAGCGCACGCAGCTGCTGTTGGATCAGCGACTTGTAGTGCGGCCAGTGCTCGGCGAGCGGCTCGAGCCCGGCCCGGGCGCTCAGCTCCTCGCTGATCTGCTGCAGCCGCGTGCGCTCGAGCTGCGTGGCCGGCTGGTGCGTCGAGCCGACGAACTCGAGCCGCGCCGCGAACGATGCGAGCGCGAGCTGGCCGAGGCCAAGGCCGAGCTGGTCGACGCGCGCAAGCGCAAGACCCAGGCCCGCAGTCGCCTGCGCAAGAGCGAGCGCGAGCTCGACGAGCGGGCCAGCCTCGCCGATCTCCGCCACCGTCAGCACGCGCTCGAGCGCTGCCGCGAGCGCGTGGTCGGGCTGCGCACGATCCTGCGGACGGCCGAGCAGGCCGAGACGCAGCGGCAGGCGATCGAGCTCGAGCGCAGCGAGCTGGGCATCGAGCGCGACCATCGAAGCGCCGAGCAGCGCCGGGTCGAGGCCGAGCTGGCCCGCGCCGAGCTGGCCTTCGACGAAGCGCAACGCGGGCTGCGACGGCTCGAGGCCGTGCGCGACCTGATCGCTCACCGCGTGGATCTGCGCGAGGGCGAGGCGTGCCCGCTGTGTGGCGCGACCGAGCACCCGGCCGCGGGCGAGTCGGCCCCGGTCGACGCGGTCGTCGGTGCCCAGCGCGAGCGTGTCCGCGAGCTGCTGCGCGGCCGCGACGAGCTGCAGCGCGAGCAGGGCGAGCATCAGAGCCGCGCGCAGCTGGCCAGCCAGCGGCTCGCGCTGCTCGAGCGCCGCCGCGGCGAGCTCGAGCGCGAGCGCGAGGCTGCGCAGGTGAAGTGGACCGAGCAGCTGGCCGAGGGTCCGCTGCTGCCCGATCTCGAGGATGACGCGGCGACCGAGTCCAACGACGATCAGCTCTCGTTGTTGGGCGAGACCCGCGGCGCGACCTCGGTGCCGGCTCGGCTCGAGCATGCCGACGTCGGTCGATCGCTGTGGTCGATCGAGGAGCAGCTCAACCTGCGCTGGTCGGCGCTGGCCGAGGAGCGGCGCGAGGTCGAGGCTCGACTCGAGCATCAACGCGACCTGCAGGCCCGCCGCGAGCAGGCCGATCGCGAGTTCGAGGATCGCCGCGATCGCCTGGCGGAGATCGAGCGCGAGCGCGACGCGGTGGTCCGCGAGCTGGACGAGACCCGCGCCAAACTCGATGCGCTCGCGGTCGAGCTCGGCGAGCGCGAGCTCGAGCTCGACATCGTGGGCGCGCGCGCGCTCGCGGTGATCGACGAGTCCGGCGAGCTCGAAGGGACGGGCCACCAGCCGCCGGGCGGCGTGACGGGCTTCTGCTCCACGTTGGAGCGCGTCGGCGTCGAGCTGCTCGATCACCTCGAGGTCGCGGTCCAGGAGCTTCGCGCCGCCCAGGCCTCGCGCGAGCGCGTCCACGAGCAGCTGCGCGCGCTGGAGAGCCGTCACGCCTCGCTCGGCTCGACCCATCAGGCTCGACGCGAGCGCTGCGAGCAGCTCGACGCAGAGCTGCTCGAGCTCGAGCAGTCGCTGGCCAAGCTGCACGAGGCCCGGGCGCCGCTGCTCGGCGGCCGCTCGGTGGCCGAGCTGTCGCGCGAGCTGGAGGCCTCGGTCGAGCTCGCCGATCGTGATCACGACGCCGGCAAGGACGAGCTCGCGCGTCACGAGGTCATCCAGGGTCGGCGACGCACGCAGCTCAACGCGCTCGAGGAGCAGGTCGAGGCCCTACGTCGCAGCTGCGCCGAGTCGGCGCGCAGCGTCGAAGCGGCGCGCGTCGAGGCGGGCGTGGACGCGGCCGAGCTGGCCGCGTTGCTCGAGCGCGAGGAGCTGTTCGCCGACGGCTGGTCGACCGCGGCGCGCACTCGCATCGACAACGCGCGGGCCGAGCACGAGCGCCTCCAGGCGATCGTCGGCGAGCGCGAGCGGGTGCTCGCCGCTCACCGCGAGCGCGAGCGCCCGACGCTGTCCCACGATGAGGCCGAGCAGCGCCGGGCCGAGCTCGAGCACAGCGGCGAGCAGCTGCGCCGCGAGCTGTTCGAGCTCGAGCACCGCCTGCGCAGCGACAGCGAGGATCGAGCCGAGGCCGAGCGCCTGGCTCCGCGCCTGACCGAGTGCGAGCGTGCGGCCAGGCTCTGGGGGCGGCTGCGCGACGCGATCGGCAGCGCGACCGGGGACAAATTCCAAAAGTTCGCGCAGAGCCTCACGCTCGAGCTCCTGCTCGCCCAGGCCAACGCGCAGCTGCGGGTGCTCAAGCCTCGCTACGCGCTCGGTCGCGTGCCCAAGCACGATCTCGAATTGCAGCTCGTCGATCACGATCTCGGCGACGAGATCCGCAGCATCCGTGGGCTCTCCGGCGGTGAGAAATTCTTGGTCTCGCTGGCGCTGGCGCTGGCGCTGGCGAGCTTGTCGGCCGAGGACTGTCGCATCGACTCGCTGTTCATCGACGAGGGCTTTGGCTCGCTCGATCCACACAGCCTCGACGTCGCCGTCAGCACGCTGGATACCCTGCAGGCCGAGGGGCGGCAGATCGGCGTCATCTCGCACGTGCCGGGTCTCGCCGAGCGCGTCGGCGTGGAGATTCGCGTGGAGCCAGTGTCGTCGGGGCGCAGTCGCGTCCGGGTGATCGAGCCACGCACAGGGAGGGGAGGGGATTCTTAAGTGCTTTTCGGCGATGCGCCGAAACACACTCCCACAAATCGCTTCGCGATTTTCGGGAGCACGCGTTAACAGCCCTTCGCGAGGCTCGACTTTGCATCGATTGGTGTGCGATTTTCCGAGCTATGCAGAAAAGCTTCGCCAAACTGATCTTGTCCGCGACCTGCTTGTTCGGGCTGTCTGCCTGCGGCGGTCTCATCCAGGTGCAGCGCGCCGTCGAGGCCAAGGGCTACGAGGTCGAGAAGGTCGGGGTCAAGAGCGATGGCTCGGGCCGCACGCTCACGGTCTACACCGAGAAGCAGCTCGACTCGGCGCAGAAGCAGGAGGTCGCCGAGACCGCCAAGACCGTGTACCCCAAGGCGGACAACGTGAAGGTCGTCAAGGGCGACGGCTCCGGCGTAGCGACCAGCAGCGGTAGCAAGCCGTCCAACAGCGAGCCCCGCAAGAATCACAAGTAGCCGAATGGCTGGCGTGTGCGACGGCCCCGAGGGCAGCGCTGAAGTTGCGGCCGCACGCTCGAAGGAGGCACCTACACTGCGTGGCCATGCGCTCCCCTCCGCGCCGTCCCACACGCCAGCCATTCGGCTACTTGTGATTCTTCCGGGGCTCGCTGTTGGACGACTTGCTACCGCTGCTGGTCGCCACGCCCGAGCCGTCGCCCTTGACGACCTTCACGTTGTCC
>DATLLB010000562.1:0-6570 GCA_035538075.1 Enhygromyxa sp. | reverse complement strand
CCCGCCCGATTCGCACGACAACGACTTCACACAATTGGACATCTCGCTCGGCGGCGTGTTCAGCACCGGCAACTCGCGGACGCTCGCGACCACCGGCCTCGCCAATTTCCGGCTGCGCCGCACTCGTCACCAATTCGGCGCGGCGCTGACCGGCAACTATGGTGCGAGCGGCGTCGAAGACAGCGATCGCTACGAGACCACGATCGGCAACGTGCAGGGCCTCGCCCGCTACGACATCTTCTTCGCCCGCGACTGGACCTTCTTCACGCAGTATGTCGGCCGCTACGACCCCTTCCAGGGCCTCGCCTATAGGATGAACATCGACCCCGGCTTCGCCTATTATGCGATCAACCGGCCCGTGCACCGGCTGTGGTTCGAGCTTGGCTACGACTTCCAATATGACCTGCGCACCGACGACGGCCGGCTGCTCCGCGACGACGAGGGCCAGCCGATCCTCGACATGGCCGGCAACACCCAGCTCGATCCGGCGATCGACAAGGTCCTGCTCAACCACGCCGTGCGGGCCTTCGTCGGCTACTCCAATCGCCTGTCCGAGTCCGTCACCTTCGACACCAGCCTCGAGTATTTGCAGAGCGTGATCCTGGCCCGCCGCTTTCGTCTGATCTACCTCGCAGCCCTGAGCACCCAGCTGTGGGAGCGCTTCTCGTTGGCGGTGACCTTCCAGCTACGCTACGAGCACGACCCGCTGCCCCACGTGCGCCCGCTCGACACGATCACGGGCGTCTCGCTCGCTTATCGGTTCTTCTAGCGCCGATCGGCGCGTAGCCTTGGCCGGGCGCTCACTCGAGCCTCGCACCTTCGGGCGAGACGCAGCGAACGAAGCCTTCGTGGATGTTCCCGCTGACGACACCGGCCCGGCGGCTCTGGGCGTCGTGCTCCGACAGCACCAAGTAGTCGCCGTCGCAGGTCTGAGCGGCTTTGCGCCGCCACATCGACCGCAGCGTCGGCTTCGAGGTCAGGCGTCCACCCTCTGCCAGGACGTAGACGGAGCCGTCCTCCGTGGGCGTGGCGAGGGCTTGCGGACTGACGGCCGCCGCCGCGAGTGGTGCAGCGACGAGCGGAGCCGCGAGCGGTGACGCGCAGGCGGACGAGCTGAGCGCTGCCAGAACCAACGCGATGCGAGGAGGGGCGCGCACGGACACCAGCGTGCCACCGGTGGTCAGCCACGCGAAATAACCGACAAAGAGCGAGCGAGCACCTGCAAGAGCGCGTCAGGCCGATCGACGTGCACCCAATGCCCGGCCCCGTCGATCACCTCGAGCTCGATCATCCCCGCCGCCGCGAGCCGCTCCGCTCGCTCGCGCTCCGCTCCGAACACCGCCTCCGAGCGACCGCCGAGCACCAGCACCACGCGCGTGCCCGCGTCAGCCTCGGCCTCGACGATCGGCCACAGATCGATCGCCGAAAAATCGTCGAGCAACGCCCGCAGCCGATCGAGCTCGAGCCCGAAGCGCCAACCACCATCGGCCTCGACCAAGTTGGTCGCCAACCACTGCGCGACGCTGCGGCCCAGCCCGCCGTCGACCACCGCGTCGATGAACTCGCTGCGACTCGCGAAGCGCTCCGGCAACCCCTCGAGCAGCTCGAAGGTCCGATCAGTCGTGCGGTCGCGCGGCTGCGTGCGAGGCCCCGGCGGCGCGTCGATGATCCACAGCTCGTCGAGCCCCAGCCCCGCCGCCCGCAGCTGCTCGGCCGCCGCGATCGCAACCTTGCCTCCAAAGCTGTGCCCGAGCACGCCGGCGACCCGACCGCCTCGCGCCTCCTCGACCGCGCGTGCAAGCGCAACCAGATCGGCCCCCGCACTCGCGACCGTGCGCGCCCCCGGCAACCCTTGCGACTCCCCGTGATCCCGCAGGTCGACCAGCACGGCCCCCCAGCCCGGCCGCGCTTGCACCCAGCGTCGCGCGAGCGTCCGCCAGTTCGCGCGACGGCCCAGGATCCCGTGCAAGAACAACATCCAGCGGTCGGGCGTCGCCTCGCCCTCCGCGATCACGAGCTCGTGTGCGAGCAGCATCGCCGACATCGTTGCACGACCTCGCCTCTCGCGCCGTGCGCCTCCTACCGTGAGTAGGACGTGCACCAACCTGCACGCCTCACCCGATCTGGCGTATTAATGATCAACGGCATGGCGCAGGAGCAGGCCCTCAACATCATCGCTTTCGCGATCCCCGTGTTCTTGGCGTCGATCGTCCTCGAGGCGGTGATCGCGAAGCGCAAGGGCCGACGCGAGTACTACTACTTCGGCACCGCGCTCTCGGACGTGGCCACCGGCACGGTCTTCCAGGCCCTCGAGGTGTTCTTCAAGTTCGTGCCGCTGCTGATCTACGCGTGGGTCTACCAGAACTGGGCGCTGATCGACTGGGGCGACAACCCGTGGGTGGTGTGGGGCATCGGCCTGCTGACCGTCGACTTCGCGTTCTACTGGTGGCACCGCGCCAGCCACGTCGTCAACGTGCTGTGGGCCGTGCACGCCGTCCATCATCAGAGCGAGGACTTCAACCTCGCGGTCGCGCTGCGCCAGCCCGCGTTCGAGCCGATCACGTGGTTCTTCTTCTACATTCCGCTCGCGCTGCTCGGCGTGCCCACCGAGGTGTTCGTCGCCGCCTACGCGCTCGATCTCCTCTACCAGTTCTTCATCCACACCGAGCTGATCGACAAGCTGCCGCGCCCGATCGAGTGGGTGTTCAACACGCCCTCGCACCACCGCGCCCACCACGGCGTGCAGGATCAATATCTCGACAAGAATTACGGCGGCATCCTCGTCATCTGGGATCGCCTGTTTCGCACCTTCGAGCCCGAGGGCGAGCGCGTCGTCTACGGCACCACCGTCCCGCTCGAGAGCTACAACCCGCTGTGGTGCAACTTTCAATATTTCCAGTACATGGCCAGCGTCGCGCGCAAGGCCAAGCGCTGGCGCGACAAGCTGTGGATTTGGTTCGCGCACCCGGCCTGGATCCCCGACGATCTCGTGCGTGACCCGCTGGAGAAGAAGCGCCTCGCCTCCGACAAATATCGCCCGTCGCTCGGCCGCGAATTGATCTGGTACCTCGCCGGCCACTACCTGCTGATGGGCTCGCTGATGGTCCCCTACCTGATGTTCGAGCCGCAGTTCACGTGGGCGCAGCGGGCCGTCGGCGCGGGCGTGCTGGTGCTGAGCAACGTGGTGTTCCTCGGCCTCGTCGAAGACAAGCGCTGGGCCCATTGGCTGGAGATCGCCCGCGGCCCCGCGGTCGCAGGCGCGCTCGTGTACCTCGCCAGCAACTGGTTCGATGGCTGGGTGCTCGCCGGCATGGGCGTCGGCACGCTGGTCGTGATGTGGGGCAGCTGGAACGTCTGGCGGGCGCGCGCGCGGGCAGCCGCGCGCGCGTAGACCAACCTCAGCTCGCGGGCGTCAACGCGAACGCACGCACAGCGCTCGCGTCGTACCCACTGATCGGCGCCCAGCCGTTGGTCGCCAGCGCGTACACGTGGAGCTGCGCTGCGAAGGCCGCCGACGGACAGGGTCCACGCAGCGCGTCGATGGGTCGCGTCCCGCTCACGTGACCGTTGCCGCTCGGATCGATGAAGCCGTCGTTCGTCGCACCCGGGCCTCCACGCGTGGTGACCACCGTCGTGGTCGCGCGCACGAGCGAGAAGCTGTAGCGCGCGTGGTTGTTGGGGTGGGTCGCGTGGAAGCCCAGCTCGACCGACGGCGGCGGCGAGACCGGGTACTCGAGGAACCCGCAGTTGTTGACCTGCGCAGTCCCGATGCGCGGCGGATCGATGCTGGCGCTGCAGCGGTTGTTGTCGATCTCGAGCTCGAACACGAACGCTCCGCCGATGAGCTCCGATGAAGCGGCTGGACGCGTGTGAATGGTGCCGTCCGGGTCGATGTTGCTGGGCACGATGAACGCGAACGCCGGACCAGGCGCGACCAGGTTGCCGCTGGCGTCGAAGATCTCGAGCCGAATCTGCCACTTGCCCGCCGTGATGCCCGGCTCACCGAGGCTCGCGGTCGCGAAATAGCCCGAGTACAAATCACCGCTCGCGACCATGTTCACCGGCCAATGGTGGGTGGTCCCAACCGGGTCGCTCGACGATGGCGGCGGCGGTGCGTGAGGCCGGAACCGAAACAGGTTGGCCTGCGAGCCGACCCCGACCGGACCAAGCTCGACCGCCGGATAGCTGACCAACGGCGCGCCGCCGGGGTTCGGGACCGTGCGCGCATAGTGGCGCGTGACCGCGCTCTCCATCGCCGCCCAATTGCCGCTCGACCCCTTGCGATAGCTGAGCCGATAATAGGCCATGCCCGCGCTGGGCAGCGCGGCGCTGTGGTCGAGGCGTATCCCCAGCGTCAACGCGAACGGGGCAGCCTCGACGGGACCGTGGGGACCGTTGACGTAGCGCGCAAACCCGTTGGGCTGCACCCAGCCGTAGCCCGGCGCAGCGCCTGCGGTCCCCTCGATGTACATGCCCCCGACCGCGAGCGGCAGCACCCACGGCTGCGCCACGCTCGGGATCACCGGATCACGGGGAATCTGCGCCGTCGCGGCCGGATGATCGACGTCGATCACCACCTCGCTCCCGCACGCATAGTTCCAGTGGGTCCCCGTGCGGATCGGCGGCTCGTGAATGGTCGTCCAGACCCCGCCAATCTGCTGCTCGACCTTGAAGTACAAATCGGGCTTGTCACCGCGGCACGGGTACCAATAGATCGACGCGAAGCGGCCCTGCTCGTCGGTGGTCACCGTGGTGAAGCAGCTCTTGCGGTACCACCACGGCCACAGCGGCCAAAATGGCCAGCTGGGATATTGCCGGGCAAACTCGATCAGCTCAGCCCGCAATTGCGTGGGCTGTGCGAGCGGCCGAATTCGCTGCTCGATCGTCGGCTCGAGCGGCTGCGCGAGCAGGTGCTGCTTGAGCTCGAACAGCTGCAGCTCCGGCAGCGAGCGCACCAGCGTCCACACCGGATCGACCTCGCAGATGGTCACCCGCGCCCCGACGATCGGGTTCTCGCGCACGCTGCCGTCGGGCAGCTCCTCGCGCACGACCACGCGACCGTTGATGAAGCACAGGCACGGAAACCAGCGATCGAGGAGCGACTTGGCGACCGGAATGTCGAGCTTCACGGCGCTGGCGACCGGCGCGATTCGGCGCTCGATCGCGTCGAAGCGACGCAGCTGCGCGAGCGTCATCGGTCGCTCACCCTCGCCGACCGGGCCGGCGAACACCCGCACGACCGGCAGCTCGGACGAGACCGCGAGCTGAGCTCGGCCGCCGCAGATGGGCGCCTGCGCGACCAGCCGACCCTCGAGATCATAGGCATGAGCGACGAGCTTCTGATCCAAGCTCGTGAGGTCGGCGTCCGAGCGCAGGTTGATGTCGATGGTCTTGTGCTTTTCGATGGCGGTCTTCTTTTCCATGGTCACTTGCTGTCTCCGATCGAACCGAGGCCGAAGCTGTTGGTCGAACTCGGGCGCCATCTGACGGCGACGATCGAATCGATCGCGTCCGTTGGATCCTCGTCGCGCGTCGCGAACTGCCCGACGGTGCTGGACGCGGTCCCAATCTCCACGCCGCTCGCGGAGGGCGCTGGCGCTCGTCACGCGGGCCGGGTATCCTCGGTCGCCGCGATGGATGCCAGTGAGATCGAGCGCGCCCACGCTGGCGGGCCCCGCGAGCGACGGGCCCTGGCTCAGCGGCTGTGGCCGATCGTGCAGCTGGCGGTCGCGCGTAGACTGCTGCCGATCGCCCGCGCGCAAGGACGCGACGCGTACCAGGATCGGGATGATTTCGTGAGCGCCGTGTTCTTGAGCTTGTTCGAGCACGACTGGCGAGCGCTGCGAAGCTTCGATCCTGCCCGCGGCTCGCTCGAGGCCTACATCGCCACAATCGCCGGCCGCCATGTACTCGGGGCCTTCCGGGTGAAGTCTCGCGATCCCTACGCCGAGATCCCGCTCGAGGATGAGGCGATCGACAATCGCCGCGGCGTCGACGATGGCCTCGAGGATCGAGCGGTGGCGCGCGAGGATCTCGACGGGCTCTACCGCTATCTGCTCGATCGCCTCGACGAGCGCGGACTATTGCTCTTTCACATGTTGATCGTCGAGGAATTGCCGGTCCCGAGCATCTGTGAAGGCACCGGAATGTCGCGTGACGCCGTGTATCAATGGCGCGTGCGCTTCAAGTCGATCGTTCGCCAATGGCAGCGACAGCGAGCAGGTGAGCCATGAGCGACGCGGAAGACGAGCTGCTCGCCGCACTCGGCAAGCGCCAGCGCGAGCTGCAAGCCGAGCGCGAGGCCGCGTGGGCGGCCGTGCTGATGGGACAGCGAAGCGCCGACGAGGTCGCGGCCGAGCGGGCCGCCGCTGGCGACTCGCCCGAGGACATCGAAGCTGCGCGAGCACTTCACACGCCCGGTGACGCGGCGCGGCGCGATGCGGCGATCGACGCGGTCGTCGGCGCTCCGCGACCGCGCAAGGCCACGACCGACGCGCGCATCCGCGACGATCGCCGGCGATGGATCGTCGGTGGATTCATGCTCGCCGCCGCAGTCGTGCTGCTGTTGTT
>DATLLB010000561.1:0-13922 GCA_035538075.1 Enhygromyxa sp. | reverse complement strand
CCCGTGTGGCAACGGCGTGCTCGAGGGCGGCGAGACCTGCGACGACGGCAATTCGAAGAACGCCGACGGCTGTGATGCCGACTGCCAGCCAAGCACGAACGAGACGCAGGTGAAGCCGTGCCCGGCGACCAGCGCTTCGATCGTGCTTGGCTGGCAGTCGGCATCACAGCCGTCGGCGTTCTTCGAATTGCCGTCGTCGCAGGTCTCGCCGCCCTCGAGCACGCCGTTGCCACACGGGCCCGCGTCGCCGTCACCATCTCCGGAGTCGCCATCACCGTCGCCGGAGTCGCCGTCACCGTCACCCTCTCCGGAGTCACCATCCCCATCGCCGGAGTCGCCGTCGCCATCTCCGGAATCCCCATCGCCGCTGGTCTCCGCGTCGGACGGGACGCACAGTCCGTCGACACACACGAGACCGCTGGGGCAGATCGATCCGCCCACGCACGCCGACGGACCGTCCTCGTCACCCGAAGGCTCGTCGCTGCATGCACCGACGAGCAGGCCGGCACTGAACAGCACGGCATGCACGAGTGACCAGGGGATGCTCGACCGATGCAGCGCCGCGAAGTCCACCTTGCGACGCTATCACGGTGCCGCCGGCCGAGAGTGATTAGCCGCCCGGCTTGGTTTGTCGGCGCTCGAGCTCGGCGCGCTGCCGCTCCTCCTGCTCGCGCAGCTCGGGCGTGAACGCCTCGCCGAAGTCGTCGGCCTCGAAGATCGGCCGCACCTCGATCTCGGTGCCGCCGTCGAACGGCGCCCGAGCGAGCCACTCCATCGCCTCGTCCATCGACTTCACCTGCCACAGCCAGTAGCCCGCGATCAGCTCCTTGGTCTCGGCGAACGGCCCGTCGATCACCGTGCGCTGCTTGCCCGAGAAGCGCATCCGCTTGGCCCGCGAGGTCGGGTGCAGGCCCTCGCCCGCCAGCATGATCCCGGCCTTGACCAGCTCGTCGTTGTAGTTGCCCATCTCGCGCAGGAGCTCCTCGCTCGGCATCTCACCGGCCTCGGACTCCGCGCTCGCCTTCACGATCACCATGACTCGCATTGTTCGTTCTCCTGGTTCGAGCGTCGCCGCTGTGGCGCCGCTTCACCAGCGCGACGAATCACGATCGGGCCGATCGACACGGGCTCGAGATTTTTTTTGCGCGAGGACTGCGCTCGGTCCCGCGAGTCCAACTTGTTCGGGTGCGGGCGATCTGCAAGCCTGCGAGGCGGATGGGCGCCTTCGACACCTACCGAGCGTCAGCGCGGTGCCCGGCCTGCGGTGACATCCACCACATCTACGATCAGACCAAGGTCTTCGATCCGGACTTCTTCGACGGCCTCTTCAATCGCGAGTTCGTCGCTGGACGCTCCCATCCGTTGGGCTTCGCCCCGCTGCGGACGCTCGCCGCCGGCGAGTGGGACGATTGGTGGCGCGTGCGGGATCGCGGTGAGCCGGGCCGCATCGCCATGCTCGCGCACAACGATTGCCTGTTTGGGTGCAGCTGCGGGCAACCACTGGCGATGATCGTGCACTTCGAGTGCAGCGACGAGCCGCCGACCGCTGCATTGCTGTCGATCGAGCTGCTCGATGCGTTCGCGGAGGATCTCGCCGCGCGCATCGATCTCGCGTCGAGCGACGGCATGATCGCGTGGACCGGCGACCATCGAGCCTTCGAGCGCGAGCGCGACGACCTGCAGCGCGCGGCCTTCGAGCGACGCGCGGCGCGAGTGCGGGAAGCCATGCTGCGGCGCTTCGAGGGCCACGAGCGCTGGCGGAATCCGCCCAACGAGCCAGGCTGGACCCACCTCGTCGGTCCGGTGACGTGCGAGCACTGCGGCATCGTGCGGGCGCGGACGCTGTCCATGGCGCTCAGCCACCCCAACTACTCGGAGAGTGTGCTCGGCGAAGGCTGGGACGGCGGTGTGTTGCGCGAGGGCACGCGGATTCGTGGCGCGATGGACTGGCGGACCGTCGACGAGGATCGCGGCTACTTCCTGCGACTCCGGTCCGCGGTCTCGGAGCACACGTTGACGCTGTGCGGAGGACGAGAGAGCTGGGAGTGCGGCTGCGGTGCTGGGCGTGCGTGCGTGCTCCTGCGCTTGCGCGTGGACGAAGATGGTGCCGTCGTCGAGGCGCTTCGGCTGCGGTCGCCGAAGCGAGTCGCCGATCTCGACGACGTCGATTATGTGTACTCGCCCGGCCTCGCGCGCGGCCGCTTGCGCGAGGGGCCGGTTGGCTGGCGACCGCGGGATCGCGAGGAGGCGATCGCGGGCCTGGTGCGAGCCTGGGGGCTGGTCTAACGCAGGCTCTCGAGCAGCTCACGATAGCGCGGCAGCATCTTCGCCGCGGTGTACGGCTCGGTCAGCTGTCGCCGATCGCCGCGAAGATCGAGCGCCCCTGTCGTCCACGCGCGGCACAGTTGCTCGAGCTTGGTGATCGCGTGCTGCTCGTCGGGATAGCGCAGTTCGTCGGGCCACAGCTCCGGATAGCTCAGCGCGTCCGGGACCAACGGCCGCGCGCCGCAATGGCCAGCCTCGATCACCGAGATGCCGAAGAATTCGTGCACGGCCGTCGATAAGCAGATCTGTGCGCGACCGAGCAACGCGAGGTACTCGGCGCGCGACTCCACCCGACCGAACGCGATCAGCCGCTCGCCGAGGGCGGCCCGCCAGCGTGGCTCGGCCTCGATCAGCTCCGGCGGTCGCCGACGAAACGGCTGACCACACACGGCCAGGCGAAATGGCACGCTGCGCGCGAGCAGGGCGTCGACGATCCGCACGAGCGCGTCGGGCCCCTTGTCGTGCTCCCAGCGATGGTTCCACACGATCAGCGGCCCGTCGCCGCGCTCGCTCGCGCGTAGATCCTCTAATTGCTCGGCGCCGACGTCCGGCAGCGCGAGCGGCAAACCGAGCACGCAGCTGCGCTCGGCGATCGTCTCGATCCACCCCGGCGGGATCGCGTCGGGCATGCGCGCCAGCAACTCGGCGCCCGCACGCAGGAAGCTGTCGCGGTTGTGCTCGCTGTTGAACACGCAGCGCGTGGCCGCGAGCGCCGACACCAGCTGCGTGAAGCCAAAGTGCAGATCGCGAGCGCCGTCACGCTCGCGGCCGGGCAGCTCGCGGCGCGGGAACGCGAGCTGGTTCTCGTGGAAGTAGAGCACCCGTGGGATCGCCGCCAGCTGTGGGCACAGGCCGACGAGCTCGGCCAGCGGCACGTAGGCGCTGGCAAACACGACGTCGTGCGGCTGCGCCAGCGCGTCCGCGTGCGCACGCGCGATCCAGACCGCGCTCGCACGCATGCGCCACTTCCAGTGTCGCGCGGGCAAGGTGATCGAGCGCCACGTCGCCCAGCTGGCGGAGGTCAGCAGGTCACCGAACGCGGCGTGCGAGCCTCCGCAGAACGGCTCGATGTAGAGCACGCGCATCACGTCGCAGGCTCACCGGTAGGCGTTGTTGGCCGTGACCCAGGCCTCGAGACCAGGACAGGCGGCCTCGGCCTCGGCCCGCACCGCGTCCGGCTCACGCAGCTCGCTCTTGCCGGTCCGCTGCTTCACCCACTCGGCCACCTTCGCGCGACGGGCCTTGCCCTCGGCCGCGAATTCCTCGTCGTCCTCGCTCTCGAGCGGATCGAAGAAGCCGCCGCCGTGCCCATCGAAGGTCATGCCCGAGGCCACGAGCTCGAGGAACGCGGCAGGATCCTTGCCGAGCACGCCGAGCTCACCCTCGGAGCCGAGATACACCACTGGCGCAGCCTCGACGTCATCGTGTCCCGGCCGTAGCCACAGACAAAACAGCGAGCCGGTGCCGTCCTGCGCGAACACGATGAAGCGTGTGCCATCGCTCGGCAGCGCGCCGAGCCAGGCCTTGATGTCGCCGTCGGACTCCTCCGGATCGCGCAGCTCGAACTCGGCGTGCTCGGCCCCGACGTCGGCGAGGCCATCGAAGATCTTGGGCAGCTTGGACATGCGCACGGATGATCGCGCGGAATGATTCGACGCGAAAGCACGCGGGAGGACCGGTGTCCGGATCCTCCCGCGCGCGCTCGAGGCCGCGTCACTTGCCGAAGGTGCCGGGCTTCTTGACCGGCGCGATCGGCTTGGCGGTGCTGTTCTCGAGCAGCTCGCGGAGCCGCTGGATCAGCGCCGGCTCGCCGCCCTCGGAGCCATACAGCTTGTAGCGGTGGGCCTTGGTCGCGGAGACCTTCGAGTTCTTCAGGTAGACCATCGGCCGCGCGCCGTAGACCCCCTTGAAGGTCTTCTTGTAGTGCCCGCTGTTGTTGGTGAACTCCACGGTGACCGGCTCGATCACGCTGCTGCCGTCGTTGGAGTCGACGAAGCAGATCTCCATCGTGTAGGGGTTCTTGTTCTCGCCGCCGTCGCCCTTGAACTCGACCGTGTACTCGTCCGAGAACACCGGCAGGCCGATGAAGGTCCGCTCGGCCAGCAGCTTGCCCGTGTACCAGCGATCGGTCCCGAGCCCGCGCGGCCCAATCTTCCCCTCGCCCGCGTCCTCGTTGTAGGTCTTGATGATCTTGTCGGCCTCCTCGACGGCCTTCTCGAAGTCCGCGATGCACTTGTTGGCGGCGTCCGGATCATCCTCGTTGGCGATCTTGCAGATGCCCTTGGCGATCGTCGGGCTGAGCTTTTGAAACGCGTCGCCGAGGGTCATCCAGGTCGACTTGCAGCCGGCTTCGGCCTGCGAGGTGGGGGCGAACACGAAGGCGCCGGTGGCCAGGGCGGTGATGATCGCGATCTTCTTCAACATGGTGTGCTCGTGGTTCTTCGGAGGGAGTGCAGGGGCCGAGCGAGCGCCGCCGGCCGTTTCATCCCCGAAGAGCGGAGCGAGCTGCGAAGGGATCACCTGGACCCGAAAATTTCTAGCGTGCGTCGAGCCAAGCCCGAACCTGCGCTCGGGTCACGAAGTCCCCGTCCTCTTCGCCGAGGTGCTCGAGCGCGCGCTCGGCCAACCCGTTGATCTCGGTCGCCGGCTCGCCCAGCGCAGCGAGGGCGCGCGCGAGGATGAACTCCGTCTCACCGAGCCCGCGCAGCGAGCCGCCCCGGGCGTCGCGGATCGCGAACGCGCGCTCGAGGTCCTCGCGGGCCCCGGCCGCGTCGTCGAGCTCGAGTCGAGCGAGGCCACGACCGGTCAGCGACTGCGCGACATAGGGGTGGTCGGGGCCGAGCGAGCGAGTCCAACGATCGATCGCCTCACCGAAGCGCTCGCGCGCCTCGAGGTGATGACCCTGGCCAACCAGCAGCTCGCCGAGGTTGTTGTGCGCGTGCCCGATCGAGGCGTGCTTCTCGGGCATGGTCTGGGCGGCGAGCTCCAGCGCCTGCCGCAGCACGGCTTCGGCCTCGGCTTCGCGGCCGAGCACCAGGTACGCGGCGCCCATGTTGTTGAGCACGTTGAAGAGCCCGGGGTGCGCAGGTCCGAGGCTGGCCTCGAGGTCCGCGCGCGCACGCTCGTAGAGCGCGATCGCAACGTCGTGGTTGCCGAGGTTGCGCTCGACCGCGGCCAGGTTCACGCGCGCCTCGGCGACCGATGGGTGGGCATCGCCGTTGAGCGCAGCGTACAGCGCGATGGCCTGCTGAAACTGCTCGCGGGCGCGCTCGAGGTTGTCGCGCCCGTACTCGACGGTGCCGACATTGAGGGTGTAGAGCGCGAACCATCGCGGCGGATCCCCGATGTGCTCGAGCAGCGCGCGAGCTTGCCGGATCAACCGCTCCACACGATCGCCATCGCGGAGCTGGTAGCCGACCACATGGATGGCCGAGATCATCGCTCGCGCTGCGATCTCGTCGTGACCGCTGGCCTGGGCGTCGACGATCGCCTGCTCGAGCGCGGGCTCGGCCTCCTTGGGCTTGCCCACCCGCGAGTAGATGACGCCGAGCGCGACGCCAGCTTCGGCGCTCAGCGGCTTGTAGCCAAGCGTGCGCGCAGCCTCGAGCAGCGCCACCGCGCGCGCCTCCACCTCTGCGTGCGCGCTGGTGCCGATGGCCGCGTTGATGGCATCGAGCTCCACGCGGTGCTGCTCGACCTGCGCTCGCACGCGCGGATCCTCGGGCAGCGGCGTGGTCGACTCGAGCAGCTCGACGTCGTCGCAGGCGTCGGCAGGCGTGAGCTCGTCGACGGCCTTCAGCGAGTTGAGTCGATCGGCCTCGCCGGGCGCCTCGAAGCGCGCGAGCAGAGCGTCGAGCTCGCTGCGTCGGCGGTCGAGGCAGCGCATGCGCAGATCCAGCGCGCGGGCCGACTGCTCGCCGCGCACGTGGGTGGCCTCGCACGCGCGCTGGTGGGCGCCGATCCAGCGCTGCGCGTGCGCGTCGATAGCCGCGACCGTGCGCGCGGCGAGCTCGTCGGCGTAGTCGAGCTTGCCGGCCCCCAGCGCCGCGAGCACCCGCTCACGACGAGTCAAACCGTTTTCACGCCCTGCGCCCGTCGGCCACACGATCTCGAGCTGCTGCGCCGAGTCGCTGCACAGCGCGGGTGCAGGCGCGGGCGCTTCGCTCATGCCGGGCCCGAGCGCCCACGCGCTGGCGATCGTGACGCTCGCGAGCCCGAGCCCGATCCACAGATCGCGTCGCAACCAGCGTGAGCGCCGAAGCCCGCGCTGCAGCTCGAGCAACAGCGCGTCCATCGACGCGAAGCGCTGCTCGGGCGTGGGCGCGAGCCCGCGGAGCACCAGCCGACGCAACCATCGAGGCAACCTGCGCCCGCGAGCGCGAGTCGGCGGCGTCTCCAACGATCGAGCCTTGGCCGCGCGCAGCTGCGACACGGTCTCGCCGGCCCACGGTCGCACGCCGTAGAGCGCCTCGTAGAGCGACGCACAGAAGCCGTACTGATCGACGCGAGGATCCGGCGAGGCCTCGTCGAACGCCTCCGGAGCCATGTACGCGGGCGTGCCGACGAACGCCCCGGTGCGGGTCAGCACCGTGCTCGCGCTCGGTTGGTCGCCGGGCTCCGCGACGAGCTCGAGCTCGGATTCGCCGTCGGAGCTGCGCGCGAGCCCGAAGTCGCCCACGAACACGCGGCCGTGCTCGATCAGCACGTTGTCCGGCTTGAAGTCGCGATGCACGAGCCCAGCCGAGTGCGCGGCCGCGAGCCCGCGCCCGGCCTTCTCGAACACCTCCACGATCGTCCGCCACGATCGCTCGCGCTCGGCCAGCCACGCGCGCAGCGAGCCGCCCTCGATCAGCTCCATCGCGACGAACACCTGGCCGGCATGGGTGCCGACCTCGTGGACCTGCACGACATTGGGGTGACGCAGCCGAGCCATCGCCTTGGCCTCGCGCAGCAGTCGTTTGCCCGAGTCCGGATCGATGCGCCGTCCGGGCCCGTCACGCAGCAGCTTGAGCGCGACTCGACGATCGAGCTCGGGATCCCACGCTTCGTAGACGACCCCCATCGCGCCCGCGCCGATCTTGGCGCGCAGCTCGAAGCGGCCGATCCGATCGGGCTCGCTCGACGAGACCCCAAACATCCGCGCCGCCAAGCGGTTGCGCATGCGCTCACCCTCGGCCGAAGGCTCGCCGCCGAGCCGACGCATGTACGGCGAGATCGCGTCGTCGTGGTCTACAGCGCCGTCGAGGCGGTCGGCCGGCATGCCTGTGAACCATAGCGAAAACCGGCGATGTTGGGGCCGGCGGACGGCGGGGCTCCCGGCCCATCGAGTGGTTGGTTGCACGTGCCGAGCCATGCTCCCGTGCTACGGCTCCTGCGTGACGCAGCGCGATCGCATTTTGCTGATCTCGGACGAGGACCGGCCGTTCGCGTTGACGCTCGTGCGTGACGACGGCACGCCGATCGTTCCGCACGCGACCGACCCATCGAGCTGGGTTGCCGCGGTGCGCGAGCACGAGTGGGATCTGGTCTTGTGCCCGCCCGAGCTGCTGCGCGAGCACGCGTTCGAGCGAGGCCAGCGGGAGGTGCTCGAGCTCATCGCCGCCGGCGCCCCGCTGGCCGAGCAGCTCGAGCGGATCGTGCTGTTGATCGAGGCGCAGGCGCCCGACATGACGTGCTCGATCCTGTTGCTCGATCGCCACCGCAACACCCTGCACACGGGCGCTGCGCCGAACCTGCCGGTCGAGTTCGTGCGCGCCATCGACGGCGCGACGATCGGGCCCAACGCAGGCTCATGCGGCGCGTCGGCCTACCGCAACGAACGAATCATCGTCGAGGACATCGCCACCCACGAGTACTGGGCCGACTATCGGCACCTGGCCCTGCCGCATGGCCTGCGCGCGTGCTGGTCGACGCCGATCGTGTCGGTCAACAAGCGCGTGCTCGGGACCTTCGCCATGTACTACAAGGAGGTGCGCGGGCCCAAGCCCATCGAAATCCACTGGGTCGAGCGCGCTACTCACATCTCCTCGATTGCGATCGAGCGCGCGAAGTCGGAGAAGAAGGCGCGGCTGCACTCGCTCGTTCACGATCAAATCGCCGACGCGCTCTTTTATGTCGCGGTGGAGCCGAATGGCGACTATCGCTTCGTGTCGATCAACCCGGCGTTCAGCAAGGGCATTGGGCTCGCGGAGTCGGAGGTGGTCGGTCGCAATGTCCGTGATGTGCTCCCGGCGGAGTCGCTGAGCAAGTCGCTGCCGCATTACGACAGGGCGGTCGCCGAGCGGCGCACGGTCATGTGGTACCAGTCCACGCGCACGCCCGTGGGCGTCCGGCACGGCCGCGTCACGCTCACGCCAGTGCTCACGCCCGACGGTCGCTGTACGCACCTGGTCGGCACCGTGCACGACATCACCGAGCTGCAGTTCGCCCACGAGCAGATCGCCGCCCAGGCCACGCTGCTCGACCAGGTCCACGACGCGATCTTGGTGTGGAACGTCGAGGGGGCGATCCAGTATTGGAACAAGGGCGCCGAGCAGCTCTACGGCTGGACGCGCGGCGAGGCGCGCGGGCAGGCGGTCGCGCGCCTCGTCCATGACGATCAGCGGCAATTCGAGGCCGCACACCAACAGCTGCTCGGGTCCGGTGCTTGGCGCGGCGAGCTGATCCAGCACACGCGCGCGGGCGACCTGCTGATCACCGAGGCGAGCTGGTCGTTGCTGCGCGACGAGCAGGGCGCTCCCAAGTTGGTGCTGGCGATCAACACCGACATCACCGAGAAGCGGCAGCTCGAGCGCCAGCTGATTCGCGGCCAGCGGCTCGAGAGCCTGGGCGTGCTGGCCAGCGGCATCGCGCATGACTTCAACAACATCTTGACGGCGATCAGCGGCAACGCCGGGCTCGCCCGGACCGCGAGCGACCGCCGCGACGCCGGCGAATTTCTGACCCAGATCGAGCAGGCCAGCGAGCGCGGCGCGGACTTGGTCCGCCAGCTGTTCACGTTCAGCCGGCAACGCGATGCCCCGCGCGAATTGGTGGATCTCACCCAAATCGCGACGGAGTCGGCGCGATTGCTGCGGGCCTCGCTGCCGGTCGAGATCCGCACCCAATTCGCGCCCGACGTGCCGCGCATCCACGCCGACGCCACACAAATGCATCAAGTGATGATCAACCTGATCACCAATGCCGCGCACGCGATGGCCCAGTCCGAGGGCTGGATCGACGTGTTGGTCGATCGCGTGACGCTCGAACCATGCCTTGCGCCCTGCGACCGGCGTCCGGGCAGCTACGCGCGGCTGCGGGTGATCGATCGCGGCACCGGCATGAGCGAAGCCACCTTGCAGCGCATCTTCGATCCCTTCTTCACCACCAAGCCGCCCGGCCAGGGCACCGGGCTGGGGCTTGCGGTCGTGCATGGGATCGTCGACAGCCACGCGGGGGCGATCGTCGTGCACAGCACCCCTGGCGCGGGCACCGAGGTCGAGGTGTGCTTGCCCGCAGCCGAGCCGACGTGACGACTACTCGTCGATCGACGCCCGCACCTGGCGGACCCAGGCGTCGAGCTCGTCGAGCGTGTCCTCGCCCGGCTCGGCCGGGCGCTTGGCGATCGCGGCCAGCTCGGTCGCGAGCAGCTGCTTGGCCCGCCGGATCTTGCTCTTCGCCGTGCCGACCGGGACCGCGAGCACGGTCGCGATCTCGCTGGCGCTGAGCTCCTCCCAGTAGCCGAGCTCGAGCACGATCTGCAGCTCGAGCGGCAGCCTGCGCAGCGCCAGCGACAATTGCTGCTCGCGCTCGCGCTTGGCCACCACCTCGCTCGGCGTGAGCCCGAGCTCGACCGCGGAGGTCATCGTGAAGTCGATGTGCTCGCCGTCGCGCAGCTTGCCCCGCAGGTGCGCGTAGAGCTGGTTGGAGGCGATCGTGAACAGGTAGGCCTTGAAGCTCGACGCGCGCGCGACCGCGTCGATGTACTTGACCGTCGCGAGCAGCGTGTTCTGGATCAGGTCCTCGATCTCGTCGCAGACCTTGCTGGCGAAGAAGCGGTGCAGCGAGTCGAAGTGGCGGGCGAGCAGCTCGTTGCCCGCGCTGCGATCACCGTCACGCCAGGCCTCGAGGAGCTGCAGATCGTCGCGCACGAGCGCCAGCTTATCACACGGCGTCGCGGTGGTCGTGCATGGTCACCGGCCGGCCTGAGGCTGGAGCACGTCGATCTCGACACGGGATAATCCGCACCGCGCACAGGCCAATTCGATCCGCCTCACACACTGGCTATACTGTGACAATACCACATCCGTAATCGGATGAGAGGAGTAGAACAATGTCCAATGAGCGCTCGGACGATAATTCGTCCAATCCCGAAGATTTTGTCACATTGGATCGAGATGCAGTCGAGGATCTCCAGTCGCGGTTCGGCGCAGACATGCGCATCCGCTCCAGGGGGGGACCGATCAGCCGCGTCATCGAGGCGGCCGCACCGAAGCGGCCGGTGACACCACCACCGCCCAAGCCACAAAAATACGGGCGCGACAACTACGACCGCGACGAGTACGACCGCGACAACGACTATGACCGCGACCAGCCAGGGCGCTACGACCGCGACGGCTATGACCGCGATGAGTACGACCGCGACAACTACGACCGCGACCAACCCGGGCACTACGACCGCGACTAGTCGTCGACGGTGAAGCATACGTCCGAGCCGCGCCCAGGCGCGGCCGGCGTTGGCCAGAGAGGTGTGCCGTGAATACGAAATTGCAGACAATCGACATTGACGATACCACATGCACGTTCTTGCTGGTCAAGCTCGCAATGCGGTGCAACATCGCGTGCACCTATTGTTACTGGTTTCGTGACGCGAGCGTGTACGAGAAGCCCGCCGTGCTCACGCCAGAGGCTGAAACGGCGCTGGTGGCCAGGCTCACCGAGCACATCGAGGCACACCAGCTTCGTTCGTTTGCAATTACATTTCATGGCGGCGAGCCGCTGTTGTTCGGCAAGCAGCGCTTCGCCGCGCTGTGCGGCCGCCTGCGCGAACTCGAGCGGAGCTCGGGCTGCCAGCTGCGGCTGTCGATGACCAGCAACGGCGTGCTCATCGACCCGGAGTGGGCGAGCTTGCTCATCGAGCACCGGGTCGGGATCACCCTGAGCATCGACGGGCCCAAGCGGGCGCACGACGCCCGGCGACTGGACTTCGCCAAGCGCGGCACCTTCGATCGAGTCATGGCCGGCCTCCAGGTGCTGCGCGCGGCGGGCATCGAGCCGGGCGTGATCGCGGTCTGCAATCCCCATGACGACCCCGCCGCGACGTTGAAGTTTTTCGTCGACGAGCTGGGTCTGAAGAAGTTTGACATCTTGATGCCGGACGCGACCCACGACGAGCCACCGCCGCCGTCGATCGCCCGCTACTACAAGGCACTGTTCGACGCCTGGTACGTCGCCGGAGATGCACGCATCCGCATCATCGAGAATTTGGTCGCCGGGCTGCTCGGGCTCGAGTCGCACACCGACTCGATCGGGCTCAAGCCGATCACCACCGTGTGTGTGCTGACCGACGGGAGCTTGGAGCCGCTCGATGTGCTGCGCATCGCGGGCGACGGCTCCACGCGCACGCAGGTCAACGTGTTCGAGCACGATCTCCACGCGATCCAGGCCGATCCACTGTGGCGCGAGGTCTACCAGGCCACCACCAATTTACCGGCCGAGTGCCGCCGCTGTCCCTATCTGCAGGCCTGCGGCGGTGGCCACATCGCCTCGCGTTGGTCGACGGCGCGGCGCTACGATAACCCCACCGTATATTGCGAGGACATCAAGGCGATCATGCAGCACATTTGGAGTCGCATGCTGCCTGATCTCTACGTGGAGACCAGCGATCAGCAGGTCGCGCTCGCCGCTGCGGTGGATGCCGCCGGGGGAGCCCATGCAAAAGAGTGACAAATCAGCGTTCACGCCGCTGGCCGACGCACGCCTGCGGACGAAGCCGTTCCCCCACATCGTGGGCCTGCGGCCATTGCCCGACGAAGTGGCCGATGCCGCCCATGCATGGCTGGATGGCCACACCCCGTGGCGCCGGCATGTGCACTACTTTTTCGACCAGTTCGAGTACAACCTGATCGACGCCAAGCTGCCACCGCTGCTCCACGAGGGTCTGCTGTCGGCAGCCACGCTGCGAGGCTTGCGACAGCGGATGGAGGCGCTGTTCTCGGTCGAGTTGGCCGACGTCTTCTCGGTCACCGCCCACCGCCTGGTTCCAGGCCAGGGCATCGGCGTTCACACTGATCGACCGCTGTTGGGCTACGAGAGCCATCGCATGGTGGTCCACCTCGGGCCCGAGTTTCGCGATCAGAATGGCGGACATCTGATGTTCTTCGATGGCCCGGATGAGCGTGACTTCGCCCAGGCATTTCGCACCATCCACAATAGTGCGGTCGCGTTCGAGCTATCTCCACACTCGTTCCACGCCGTGGGCGAGCTCGCCGGCGGAGTCCGTTACACCCTGGTGTATTCGTTTTGGCGCGTCGAAGGCGTCGATGTGGTGGAGCGCCCGGCGCAGTACATCGAAGATTTCGACGTACCAAAGGTCGCGCGCAAGGACACACGCCTCGCGCCCCACGCCCGTGGCGGCGCGACGCTCGATGCGTTGACCGACATCTTGGCCCAAGCCAACGCCGCCTTGCGGCCGACGCCGGAGACGGCGATGTTGCCCGATCTGGTTCACACCTACGAGCTGCTGCGCAACTACGAATGTAGCGACGAAGTCTGTCTTGCCGGGCTATTTCATGGCGTGTATGGGACCGCGGACGCAGCCGATCCGCTGCTGCGCACGAGCGCGCGCGAACGCGTCCGCGCTGCGATCGGCGAGCAGGCCGAAGCGTTGGTCCATGCGTGCTGTGCTGTCGAGCCTGAGAGCTTCAAGCGAGCCTTGAAGCGGGGTGATCCGAGCCTGGTCGCAAGCCGATGGCGGCCGGTGCCGCCTCCGATCGATCGCAGCATGCTCGCGCGGATGGCCACGTTGATGTTGGCCTACCGTGTGGCCAGGCACGCCCGCTTTCGGCCGGGTGACGAGCAATGGGCCGAGGAGCGGCGGCTGCTCGCGCTCGCCGAGCCTCACCTCGACACCCGCGTACAAACCGTCTTGCGCCGCGTCTACGGGCCCCCCTAGGGTGCGGAGGATCAGCCGCTGCGGACGCTCTTGCGCGCGACTGGCCGCCCGAGCTCGCCCGCGACGAAGTCTCCAACCGACAGCCCCGCGAGGTACTGCTCCGGCCAGTGCACGCGCCGATGCCAGCCCTGCTCGGCGGCGGCGTGCAGGGTGAAGTACGGATCATACAGATGCGGCCGCGCCAGCGCGCACAGATCGGCGCGGCCGGAGACCACGATCGTGTTCACCTGATCCCAGGTCTGAATGTTGCCGACCGCGATGGTCGCGACATTGCGCAGCTCGTTGCGGATGCGATCGCTGAAGGGCGTCTGGAACATGCGCCCGTAGATCGGCTTGGCGTCGGGGTGGGTCTGTCCGGCCGAGACGTCGATCAGGTTGCAGCCGCGCTCGTGGAACTGCCGGGCGACCTCGACGGCCTCGTCCTCGGGCAGTCCGCCGGGCATCC
>DATLLB010000560.1:0-2728 GCA_035538075.1 Enhygromyxa sp. | reverse complement strand
CAGCGGACAGCGCCGCGGTCGACAGCCCCGCCGGTGACAAGCCAGCTCTCGATAAGCTCGCCAGCGGCAAGCCGACCGCCGGCAAGCCGACCGCCGGCAAGCCGACCGCGCCTTCCGGCGACCCGGACGCCGAGCCCGCCGATCGCGATGGGCCGCGCGAAGTAGCCGCGCTGCTCGAGCAAGCGACCCGTGCGTTCCGCGCGGGCGATACCCAGCAAGCGCTCCGGCTCAGCAACGACGTCATCAACCAGGGCAACCCACTGCAAGCGGCCAAGGCGCACGTGCTGCGCGGCAAGATCCACTGCCAGACCGGCGACTTCGAGGGCTTCAACGTCGAGCTACGCCAGCTCGATGCATTCCCTCGGCTCGAGCAGCGGCTGCGCGCCGCCTGCCGGCAGTAGCGCCCTCGACGGGAGCACGACGGAAAACCCGCCGCGCACGAGTAAGGTGCGTGGTACATGAGGGCATGCGCTCGAGCTTACTCGTCGCCATCGTCCTCGCCGCCGGGTGCGGTCGATCGGCGTCGGGCGCGTCGGGGCCCGGCATCGCGGTGATGCCGAACATGACCGAGCTCCCCGGCGATCCGGGCAAGCGCGACGCGGTGATGAACCAGTCGAACGCGCGGCCCGGGCCCGAGCACAGCCGGCAGCAGCTGTCGCCGAAGCTGCGGCGAGTCGAGACCACCGCGGCGACCGCCGCGGCGATCCTCGGCGACATCTTCTCGACGACGAAGAACGTGGTGTTCGGTACCGGCGGCTCGTTCGACGAGAATGCGATCATCGACGGCCAGCCGCAGCCCGTGCCCCAGCCGGTGCACCAGCCAGCGACCGACGGCGGCACGACGGACTACGACTCGGGTCAGCTCGTGCCGTGGGTGAAGCTGCCGGCGAGCGATGGCGCCAAGCCAGCGCCGTAGCTACGGGCCATGCAGTAGCAGCAGCGCCCGGCGCTCGCCGTGCCCGCCCGTGATCGTCAGCTCGATGTAGTGCCCGTCGGCGCGGTAGGTGTAGCGGTCGAGCGCTTCCTTGAGCGCCGACCAGTCGTCGACCTGCACGTCCCCGACCGCGGTGACTCGCTCGTCGGCCGCGAGTCGCAGCAATGCCAGCGGATCGCTCGCGAAGCATGGGTAGCCTCCGCTGACGCTCGGCAGGCAGCGCCGCATCCCGACATCGATGATCGTCGTGGAGGGAGGCGAAGGCGCTGCCGCAGCCGCCGCATCCACGACTGGCTGCGAGGCATCGACGTGGATGTGCGTGATCGGGCGCTGCGCGAGGAGCAGCACGCAGGCGCCGAGGAGCCCTACGACGATCGAGCGAAACACGAGCATGCGTGCGAGCGCTGCAAGGCCGCGGCCAGCGCACCCGCGTGGCGAACCGAGTGGTTAGCGCTGGCGATCGTCGAGCGGCTTGCCAGGCTGGCACCCCACGGGGGTGCCGGTGTGTCAGCCGCGCAGCTGCTGTGCGAGGTAGTTCTGCTCGCCGATCTGGCGGATCAGCTCGAGCTGCGTCTCGAGCCAGTCGGTGTGCTGCTCTTCACCGACCAAGATCTTCGTCATCAGGTCCTCGGTCGCGTTGTCGCCGACCTTGCGCGCGGTCTCGATGCCCTGGTTAAGGAACGCGATCGCGGAGTACTCGAGCTGCAGGTCGCTCTCGAACTGCTCCTTGACCGTCTCGCCGACGTGCAGCTTGTGATAGCGCTGTAGGTTCGGCACGCCCTCGAGGAACAGGATGCGGCTGATCACCGCGTCCGCGTGCTTCATCTCGTCGATCGACTCCGCACGCACCTTGGCGGCGAGTCGGTCGTAGCCCCAGTTCTCACACATCTTCGCGTGGATGAAATACTGGTTGATCGCGGTCAGCTCGTTGGTCAGGAGCTGGTTGAGGAGCGAAAGCACCTCTTCGTTGCCCTTCATGACGCCTCTCGGGTAAGGGGGTGCGCTTAGGGGCGCGACCTTACCGAGACGAGGTCATTGGCACAATCACGCGGGCACTGGTTCGCACCCTTGATCTGCAGGCGATCGCGCAGCTCGTCGACGCACGCGCCGCAACCGGTGCCCGCGCCGCAGCGCTGACCGATCTCCTGCACGGTGCGCGCGCCCTCGTCGATCACGGTGTCGAGATCGCGGTCGGACGTCGGGTGGCACAGGCAGACGAGCACGTTCCGACATTGATAATGCTTTTCAAATCCAGTTGCGTCAAGGGCCTCGTGAGGCCTGTGCAAAAGGTTGCCCATCCCTTCGAAACCCTTAATCATTAGCGGGCATGAAGATCGCCCCTCTCATCGCGCTGGCGGTCGTGGGGCTCGGTTGCGGCAGCAAGGAGCGCGCGCCGCCGCCCTCGCCCACCAGCTCGCCGGTCGCGGTGCTCGCAGCGGGCTCCGAGCCGCGCCGCGTGCTGCGCTATCACGTCGCGGCAGGCGCGCGCGCGGCGATCACCGCGGAGCTCTACGTCGCGATCGACGCCGGTGGGCAAGGCGGTGACCTCCCCACCATGGTGCTCGGCCTCGAGACGATCGCCGAGGCCGCGCTGCCCGGCGATCGCACGCGCATGCGCACCACGATCAGCGAGGTGTCGTCGCGCGAGCGGCCGGGCAGCTTGATCAGCGCAGCCGCGCTGGACGCGGAAGCGCATCACCTCCGTGGCATCGCGTTCGTGGGCGTGCTGTCGCCCGACGGTACGTTCGGTGAGGTCACCGCCGAGCTCGGCGGTGACCTCACCGAACGTACCGT
>DATLLB010000559.1:0-6521 GCA_035538075.1 Enhygromyxa sp. | reverse complement strand
GTACCACACACAGGATCCGGCACCGATGCCGGATCGCGTGGAGGCTTTTCGTGCCGCTTGGATCGCCATTCAATCGCTCGCCGGTCGCAAGTGCCTGCGCTACTCTCTGCTGGTCATGTCGATCGTCCCGTCTGCCGTCCGTCAGCAAGGCATCGAGGAGCTGCGCGAAGCAGGCGAGCTCGACGAGCGCCGCTTCGAGGAGTTCATGGAGATCGAGCGCAAGGGCTCGACCTTCCACCGCGGGCGCGAAGAGGGGCGCGAAGTAGGTCGCGAAGAAGGTCGTGAGGAGGGTCGCGAAGAGGGTCGCGAGGAAGGCCGCGAAGAAGGCCATCGGCAGATGCTCAGTCGCGCGTTGATCGACGTGCTCGAGCTGCGTGGCTTCGCGCTGACCCCCGCGCTCCGCCGACGCATCAAGTCCTGCAAGTCACGCGAGACGCTCGAGCGCTGGTACACGACCGCCAAGGCGGCCGCAGCCAACCAGCCGATCGGCGAGCTCCTGCGCTAACGGCCTTCGGTCGCGAGCCGCAGTCGAATCTCGAAGCGCGCCCCACCGAGCGCCGCGCTCTCGACCACCGCCACCTCGCCGCCGTGGTCGAGCACGATCTTCTTCACGATCGCCAAGCCCAGCCCGGTCCCATGCGCGCGCGTGGTCTCGTAGGGCTCGAACACCAGCTCGCGGCGCTCACGAGCGATGCCAGGTCCATTGTCCTCGACGACCAGCACCGCTCGCCCACCGCTCAGCGTCGCGTGCACGCGAATGCGAGCCTGCTCGACCCCCGCCTCGTTGGCCGACAACGCAGCGTTCTCCACCAGATTGACCAGCACCTGCTTGAGCAGCTGGCGATCGCCCAGGACCCGCAGCTCCTCGGCGGGTAGCTCGACCTCGAGCTCGGCGTCGATGTGGCCGTAGGCGCGCTCGAACTCCGACAGCACGCGCGCGAGCGCGACCGGCTCGAGCGCGACCTCGGGGACCTTGGCGAACTGCGAGAAGCTCGTGACCATGCGGCGCAAGCTCTCGACCTCGTCCTCGACGATCTCGACCGAGTCGTGCAGCAGCTTGGAGAAGCGCTCGTCGATGCCGGGGTCCTTCTCGCGCAGCTGCTGGACCGCGAGCTGGATCGGCGTGAGCGGGTTCTTGATCTCGTGAGCGATGCGCCGGGCCATCTCCTGCCAAGCGCCGACCCGCTGCAGGTAGGCGATGCGTCGCCGCGTGTGCTCGAGCTCGTCGAGCATGGTGTTGAACGCGGCCGCGAGCTGCCCGAGCTCGTCGGCGCCGAGCCGCGGCGCGCGAGCGGTGAGGTCACCCGACGCCACGCGCCGCATGACCGAGGACATGTCCGAGACCTTGCGGGTGGTTCGGCGGGCGATCAGGATCCCGGCCAGGATCGCCACGAACAGCACCAAGCCGCTGGCGAGCCCGAGCGCCGCGATCACGGCTTGCTGAACCTCGTCGCGCTCGACCATGCGCTCCTCACCGCCAGCGCCCGTGACCTCGACGGTGCCGAGCTCGCGCTGAAGCTCGCCGACTCGCTGGTGCCGGGCTTGGATCGCCGTGTCGACCGCCCAGGTCACGCGCACGGTCCCGGCATCGGCGTCGCCGTACGAGAGCGGCACCTCGATCGGCACCTGAATCCACTCGCCGCCACGCTCGGGCCCGACCACGATCAGCGCCTCCTCGCCGGGCCGGTCGACGACGACCTCGACCACGTTGCCGCGCGCGCCGATCCACTCGTGCAGGTAGCTCTCCAGCTCCGCCGTGCCGCGGACCGCCAGCTGATGCGGCAGCAGCTCGGTGCGGGCCATGAAGCTGTCGCGCTGCGCCGTCGCGACCTCGTCGTAGTAGGGCTCGGCCAGCGCCAGCGCCTCGCGCTGCAGCTGCACCTGCTGCTCACCGAGCCGGTCGTAGTAGCGGACCGTCAAGCGCACCAGGTAGCTGGACGCGCCAACACACAGAATCCCGATCGCGACCAGCGAGATGGTGATGCGAGCCTCGAGCCGCCCCCACCACGGCGCACGCTCGCGCAGCTGCGGGCGCTGCTCGAAGGCTCGAAAGCCCCGTGTGGATGACTTTGGCAGGGCTCAGTCCTCGTGCGGCACGTAGAAGGGGTGAGTGCGAAATTCGATGGATTGCTCGGCTTTGGGTCGCGAGCGCACGAACATCCCGACCCAGCGCGAGAACATCTCGAGGTCGCGGTCTTGTCCGCGCGCCGCCGCACCGGCGCCGGACGCCTTCGACTGCATCGGGTTACGTTGCGCGACGACCATCACGAAGTGCACCTGATCCTCGCCGCGCGGGATTTGATCGAGGTCGGCGATCGGCACCGACAGCGAGGTCGCGGCCTTGATCGCGTCGTCGCGCAGCGCGTAGCGCCGCACGGTCGCCGACGCCGAGCCGACGCTGGTCTGCACGATGTAGTCGCGGTTCCACGGATCCCACTGCACGCTGACCTCGACGTGCTCGGTCGCGATCGGCGTGCGCGAGCCCTTGGGATAGACCGCGAGATCGTAGACCAGCCGGGTCGGATAGCCGCCGTCGAGCAGCTTCATCGCCTGCTTGTCGGTCTCGCGCAGCAGGTCGGGCACCGCCACGCGAATCTTCAATTTGCGGCTGGTGTACGTGAACTTGGCGTCGCGCCGCGGCAGCGTCTCGGGCGACGCGCCCAGCAGCGGCAAGGTCAGCAGCAGCGCAGCCGCAGCGAGGAACCTGCGACGCGAGAGCGAGCGCCTGCGCGGGTGCGAGTCAGTCGTCATAGCGGCACCCGGCGGAGGATGTTGCCGACCGAGATGTCGAAGGTCCCGATGTTGGTGTCGAGCTTGAGCCCGAAGTTGGCGTTGAAACCGATCGGAGCGACCAGCTCACCCGCGGCGCGTCGCTCGGTCCGCTCGGCCCGGCTGCCGGTCAGCGTGAACACGCCGGCCGACAAGAACAGATAGCCGCCGTACACGAACGAGGTCCGCGGGCGGCGAAACAGCGGGACGCCGTACTCGAGATCGACGCGCCCGCCGAGCCGCGCGAGCGCGAACGCGTTGACGCCCGTCTTGAACGTGTCGATCGGCCAGCGGGTCGAGTACTGCAGACCCATGGTGCGGCCGGGCGTCCAGTCCGACAGATCGCCGGGCAGGATCAGCTCGAAGCGCGGCGCGTCGCCGGCGATCTGTCCGCCCCACAAGCTCGGCGTCAGCCAGTGGCCCCACGGCAGGCGGAACGAGTAGCCGCCGCCGATCAGCACGCGCAGGTACTCGTAGCTCGAGCCGAGCGCCGGCGACGAGAGCTGCACGTCGAGCCGAATGTGCCCGCCCTTGCCGAGGATCGCCGCGCGGCTGCGTTCGTCCCAGACGAACGAGAACTCGGCCGAGCTCAGGTAGTGCAGGTCGTCCTCGAGGTGCAGGTCGAGCGCCCGCGACTCGCCGTCGGGCATGACCCGCGTGGGCATCTCGGGCAGCTGCGCGTCGATGGCCTCGAAGCGAAAGTCGATGCCGAGCCGGAGGTCGGCGGTGAACGGGATCGTCACCCCGAGCACGCCGCCGTAGCGGGAGTAACGGACGGTGTCGAAGTTGCTCGGGTCGGCGTCGTAGTCCTGGCCGGCGACGCGGTAGGGCTCGTTCGCGAGGATCGCGTACGCGCTCGCGGCCGCACCGACCGGCGTCCCGGCGAAGGTCGGCAACTCGGTGTAGATCTTGTAGGCGTGTTGTCGACGCGAGTCGGGCACGCCACGCGCGGGCGTTCCCACCACGAACGCAGCACCGAGGTGCACCGAGGTGCCGCCGAGGTTGCGCTCCATCAGGTTGAAGCCGCCCGCGAACGGGGTCAGCTCCGAGTTCGCCGCGTGGATCTCATTGACGACCAGCGAGCCGCGCTCGTGCAGGTCGATCACCAGCGAGGCTTGATCCTTGCGATGCGAGACCGGGACCAGGCGGATCGCGACTTGATCGAAGTACCCGGTCGCCGCGAGCCGCTGGACCGCGCGATCGATGCGAGGGTCCTCGGGCCAGAACACCTGCTCACCCTCGAGCAAGTTCTCGGCGTCGAGCGCCTCGATCACCTGCTGCGCCGAGACCTGCTTGCGCCCGCGGATCTGCAGCGCGACGATCTCGACCGAGCGCTCGATCGGCCCTTCGACCACCTCGCCCAGATCGGCCTCGGGCTCGGCAAGATCAGTCTCCGCGAGCGCGGGCGTCTCGGGCTCAGCCTCGACGGGCTCGGCCGCGACGCCAGGCGGAGCGGCCCGAGCCGAATCCGCCGCCGCGAAGATCAGCAGGATGGAGGACAGCCCCACGCCCACGGCTGCGGCCCAGGACGGACGCCCGAGCACGCAGGTTCGGTGACGCTGGCTTCGCCACACCGCCGCGAGTCTACTCCAAGCTCCGCTCGCGGAGAGCCCGCCCATCGCAGTACCATGTGGCTCGTGGCCGATCGCCGCCCAGTGCTGTGCGTCGAGGACAATGATGCCAACTATGCTTTGATCCAGCGCGTGCTCGAGAGCACCGGTCGCTGGGCGGTGACTCGCGCGTCGCGGGTCGAGCAAGCGCGGGCGTTGCTCGAGCGACAGACTCCCGCGGTGCTGGTGCTCGATCTGGATCTGCCCGGTATCGGCGGCCTCGAGCTCGCCCGCGAGCTGAAGAGCTCGGAGCGCTGGCGATCGCTGCCGATCGTGGTCGTCAGCGCCAGCGTGATGAAGCAGGAGCAGCAACGCGCCCGCGCGGCCGGATGCGAGTACTTCGTCGAGAAGCCGTTCGACATCGACCACCTGCGCTCGGTCGTCGCCAAGGCGGCCGGGCCGGTCACATAGTCGCTCTAACCGATCACGTTCGCTTAGGTGGCCCCCCACGGGGGGCACCACGTGCGGTCAACAACCACGAACCGATCCGCTTCGCTCGCGGAGCGAGCGAACGGCCGCGAAGCGGCCGCCCGCGGCTAACCCTGAGGCGGCCGCGGGGGGGCTAAGTAGCCCGCCACGCGCTCGAGCTCGGCCAGTTGCTCGGGCGTGTTGACGCCTGCGACCTCGTCGGCGTCGACCTCGACGACCGCGACCTCCCCTGCCCGCGCTCGCATCGCGATCAGATCGGTCAAATAGATCTCACCCGCAGCGTTGCCCGAGCCGAGCGTGGGCAGCTCGCGGCGCAGGTGCTCCGCGAGCACGCAATAGACGCCGGCGTTGCACTCGACGATCGCCCGCTCGGCCGCGCTCGCGTCCTTGTGCTCGCGGATCGCCGCCACGCGGCCCGACTCGTCACGCACGATGCGGCCGTACCCGCTCGGATCCGCCGGACGAAAGCTCGCCAGGCTGATCCCGGCCGAGCTGGCCTCGCACGCGCGCGCGAGCGAGCCGAGCGTCTCGGCCGAGAGCAGCGGCACGTCGCCCGAGAGGATCAGCACCGCGCCCGCAAACTCGTCGCCGATCAGCGGCAGCGCGCACGCGACCGCGTGACCGGTGCCGAGCTGCTCGGCCTGCACGACGTACTCGACCTCGGGAAAGGACTGCGCGACTGCCTCGCGCACGGCCTCGGCTTGGTGGCCGATCACCAGGATCGAGCGCGTGACCCCAAAGCGGCTCGCGGCCCGCAGCGGGTGCACGACCAGCGGCTCCCCGGCGAACGGGTGCAGGACCTTGGCCAGCTCCGAGCGCATGCGCGTGCCCTTGCCGGCGGCGAGCAGGACGGCGACGGTTTCCACCGCCGCACGCTACGAAATCCCCACGCGCAAACCAACTCCGGTACGCTCGCCGGGATCTCATGTCGGCGCCACGGTTTTCGAGCTTCTCGGAGTTCTTCCCCTACTACCTCGGTGAGCACCGCAACTCGACTTGCCGGATCCTGCACTTCTTCGGCACCGCCGGGTTCTTCGCCGCGGTCGGCTTCTCGCTGTGGTCACGGCCGACCGAGTTCGGGCTCGCGGCGCTCGGCATCGTCGTGCTCGGCGTGCTCGGCAACTTCGTCGAGCGCCGCCGCAACGCCGCGCCGCTGCTGCTCGGGATGGTCGCCCTCGGCGCGTACGCACAGCCGTGGCTGCTCGCGGGCGTGGCGTGGGCCTACCTGTTCGCGTGGATCGGCCACTTCAAGATCGAGCACAACCGACCGGCCACGTTCGTGTACCCGCTGTGGTCGCTGCTCGGCGACTTCAAGATGTGGTCGCTGATGGCTCGCGGTCGGCTGTGGTCCGGCGATCCGCTCGACGAGCTCCAGCTCACCGTCGTGCAGCCAAGCGCGTGAGCAGCTGGTCCCACTGCTGCGGCGTGTTGCAGGGCGCGAGCGCCTCGGGATCGGGCAGCTCCGCGATCTCTATCTCGACCACACGTGGGCCGCTGAACAGCGCCTGCAGGCGAGCCTCGCCCGCGGCCAGCTGCGCGCTCGCACGCGCGAGCAGCTCGGACACGGCGAGCGCCGCCGCGAGCGGATGACGGCGGCCGTCGCTCTCGATTGGCACCGCCGCGATCGCAGCGGGCTCGGCTCGCAGCCGCTCGAGCATGAACTCCACGTGACGCTCGCTCAGCGCCGCCGCATCGCAGCCGCTCAGGTAAGCC
>DATLLB010000558.1:0-2864 GCA_035538075.1 Enhygromyxa sp. | reverse complement strand
GATCCGCGCGAGAGCGAGGGCAACGTCCGCGCGACGCCGCTGCGGCTGATCTGGCGCGACGGCTTCCAGCGGTTTCGTAGGGCGGGTTCCGATGCGTCGGAGTGCTGGCTGCAGACCCGCAACGGGGTGCGCATTGCCGAGGCTGCGTTTGGTCCGGTCGCGCGGCCGCAGCCCAAATTGATCGACATGCTGCCGACTCGGTTGATCGCGCTGAGCCACCGCACGCTGGCGTCGCGCGATCCGGAGGGCGGCTTCGCTTCGCCCGTCACTCGGCGGGCGATCACGGCGGCCGCGGTCGGGCTCGCGTTTCTCGGCGCGTGCACGCTGCCGCGCGATCCGAGCGAGCCGGCCGACGGCGGCACGAGCTCTGGCGGAGCCGACGAGATCGCCACCGACGCGAGCGCGACTGCTCCGTCGACGGCGGCTCGCATCGAGGTCTCGCACGAGTGGCCGGCGAGCCTCGACGACGCCGGGTTGACGACCTACGGCGGATGGTCGGAGCTGTTCGGTTCGTGGAAGTCGAGCGTGCTGCCCGGGCTGCTCGCGTGGGAGCGAGGCGGCCCTGCCCCCACGATCGTGCTGGCGCATGTGAACGGCGGCGAGCTCCAGCGCGAGCTGAGCCTCTACCTCGAGCGTGGCTTTGGTCGCAGCTCGCTGGCCGATCTGCTCGCGCTGCTCGACGAGGCCGAGCGCGCCTCGCTGTTCGACGCCGCGCTCGCGGCCCACCTGTGGCGCGCGGCCGAGCAGGTTCCCACGCTCAACGACCCGCGCGCGCTCGAGCTACGTGCGACGCTCTACGGCCGGCTCGCGCACCATCACCACGTGGTGCAGGCGTTGGTGGTGACCGCGGGCACGCTCGGGCGGATCAGCCAACGCGCGTGGCTCAAGAAGTCGGCGCCGCCAGCCGGCTGGCGCAGCGTGGAGATCCCCGACGGCTTTGCCGTCGCCGCCCGCAAGCAGCTGGCGAGCGAGACCAGCGGACCGTGGGACAGCGTGGGCCTCATGGTCCGCTTCGACGCCCGGGTGCTCGTGTACCGCGAGGGTGTCACGCTCGATCTGCCTGCGCAGCGAAGCCTCCGCTGGGGTCGGCTCGACGTGGTCCAGTGCTCGTCCGCCACGCAGGTGAGCGTCGGCGATCAGTCCACGATCAGCGTGCCCGCGGGCGCGGTGCTGACCCACGCCTCGCTGGCGAGCCTGATCACCGATCCCCTGGCCACGCAGCTCGACCAGCTGATCACGCGTGCGCTCGACAACGACGTCGCGGCGCTCGGCCAGCTCGAGCCGCTGCTGCCGATCGCCAGCGCGCGCCTGCGGGCGCGCCTGCAGGACAGCCCCGACGCACCCGGTGCACCCGCGCTACGCACGATCCTGGTGACCTACGAGGAGTGACGCAGCCCGGCGAGCAGCGGATCGAGCAGCTCGCGGCCGCGCAGCGCTCGACGCCAACGCTCCGGGATCGCGCTCGCGCCGAAGCGAACGCCTGCAATTCCGCCAGCGACGGCCGCGGTCGTGTCGGTGTCGTTGCCGAGCGCGATCGCAGCTTTGACCACCGCCTCGAACGAGCCCTCCTGCAGCGTCAGGCGGGCCGAGTGCAGGCAGTCCACCACGTAGCCGCTGCCGCGTCCGTCGGGATCGCGGCGCAGCGCCATCAACCAGATCTCGCGCTCCCAGCCTTCGCGTCCGCTCGCGACGCGCTCGAGGGTCGCAACCGCGTGCTCCCAGGCGGAATTCAATTCATCACCATCGAGCACCCGCCGGGCCCACAAGCAATAGACCGCGCAGCACAGCTGGCTGCGGAGGTGACCGTGCGTTGGCAGGGACGAGCGCATCGCGTCGGCGAGCAGCGCCTCATCGTCGCCGCGGTGCCAGAGCGCGAGCGGCAGCACGCGCATGAGCGAGCCGTTGCCGTTGTCGTACTCGCCGCTCGGCCCGGCCTGCGCGGGATCGGTGCCAGCAGCCAAGCGCCGCAGAGCCGTGCCGGTCTGCACGCCGACGTCGAACACCCGGCCATCGACGGCGAGGTAGCCCTCGTCGTACCAGCGAACCAGCCGCGCGCCGAAGTCGACGAGATCGAGGCGCTGGCGCTCGAGCAGCGACGCCAGCAAGCACAGCGCCTGCGCGCCGTCGTCGGACCAGGTGCCGACGGGCACGCCCGCGTGAGCGCGACGAAAGCCGGCAGGCGGCTCCATCTCGATCTGTGCGCGCGCGGGGATCTGCTCGGGACCGTGAAACTCATAGGGCACGCCGAGCGCATCGCCGATCAGCAGACCGAGCACGCCACCTTCGATGCGATCGTCGCGAGTCGTCATTGCCGCGACGATAAGCGATTTCACCAGCGCTACGCCAGCGAGACCGCGCTTCAGCTCCAGGAGGACGTGGCGCCCGCGAGCGACTGTGCTTTTTACCAACTGCAGCAAACCGCTCGAGATGCCGTTCATTCAATCACAACACCTACATGCCCACATTGTTCGGATGCCAACGCGACATTAACCCGTAGCTTGAGGTGGTCCCAGCGAATCTCTCGATCACAAAGTGCCACTTTCCGGAGGCCATCCAATGACAAAATCATGCGATCCGCTCATTCGTCGTGACTTCCTCAAGGCCGTCGGCATGGCCGCGTTACCCGTGCTCACGCAGGGTTGCGACGCCGAGGCGCCGGTCGAGGAGGACTTTCGGGCCGGGCCCAAGAACAATGGCACCACGCAGATCAAGACCAGCGCGGTCTCGGTCGAGCGGGCGCAGGTCGACCAGCTAATTTTGGAGGATCGACAGCGCTGCTCGATTCCGGCCAAGCTCGGCAACCTGGTCGCCGTCGGCCGGCAGATTCGCGTCACGCGGCCCGAATTCGGCACCGCGATCTTCAC
>DATLLB010000557.1:0-4034 GCA_035538075.1 Enhygromyxa sp. | reverse complement strand
AATCGCGCGCCGGGGCGGTCACACTGGAGCAGTCGTCGGCCCCGCGCCGGCGCGCCCCGAGCAGATCCGATGACCAGCGAAGACGGCAAACCTGGTTTTTTCGCCCGCATGCGTCGCGCCATCTCCTCGTCGGTCGACGGTGCGATGGACTCGGTCAGCGATCCCGGCCAAGAGCTCGCGCTGATGCTCGATGACCTCGGCGAGGAGATCAAACGGGCCGAAGCCGATCTGAAGCAGGCCGTGGTCGAGCGCAAGATGTTGGAGCGCAAGATCGAGGAGTCGGTCAAGAAAGAGCAGGGCTGGGCCGCCCGCGCCGAGCAGGCCATCAAGCTCGGCGACGAGAAGCTGGCCCGCGCCGCGCTCGAGCAGAAGGTCGCGGTCGCCCAGGAGCGCAAGGAGCTGGAGGCCGCGCTGGTCGAGCAGACCAAGCTGGCCGAGGACATGCGCGAGCACATCGCCGCGTCGAAGAAGAAGCTCAAGGCCCTCAACCTGCGTCGCGGCACGCTGATGGCTCAGGCCCGCGCGGCCAAGCAGGGCCATCAGTCCGCGGCCGCGGTCGGCATGGCCCAGACCACGCGCATCGACGCGATCGAGGGCAAGATCGCCGCGCTCGAGGCCCTCAACGAGGTCAACGCCGAGACCGCCGGGACCGCCGCCGAGGAGCTGCGAATCGACGCCGAGCTGCGCAAGCTCGAGGGCACCACCGAGCTCGACATGGAGCTCGCCGCGCTCAAGGCCAAGCTCGCGGCCGGCGATCCAAAGGCGCTCAAGGGCTAGCGGATGAGCGGGGCCAGGGCCGCCCTACAGAAGGTTGCCCCGCTGTGGCAGCTGTTCGTGCTGCTCGGGGTCGTGGCGCTGCTGTTGCTGGCGGCGTTTCCCTACTTCGAGCAGATCCGCAACGCCAACGAGCTGCCGCGGCTCGTGCAGGCGATGAGCCTGGTCGACGAGGGTGAGTGGGCGATCGACGGCGCGAGTCGGCGCGAGCTCCCGCTCGGCCCCGACATCGCGCGCAGCCCCGACGGACGCCTCTATCCCAACAAGCCGCCGGGCGCGAGCGTGGTCGGTGCGGTCGCGTATGCGATCGCCAAGCAGGGCGCAGAGCCGCCGACCTTGCGCGAGCTGACCTGGTGGGCGCGGCTGCTCGCGGGCGTCATCCCGGTTCTGTGCATCGTCGGCGTCGCGTGGGGATGGATGCGGCAGCTGTATGCGGGCCCGATCGTGAGCGCGGCGATCCTGCTGTGGGTGTTCGGCACGCCGATGTTCAGCTATGCGCGGCTGTTCTACGGGCACGCGTTGGCGGCCTGCTTGCTGTTTGGCGGCGTCGTGCTGATCGAGCGAGCCAGCGCCGAGCGCAACCTCGGTCAGCTCGCGCTCGGCTCGTTGCTCGCGGCCGCGGCGATCACCGTCGAGTATGGGGCTGCGTTCGCCGGCATCCCGATCGCCGTGCTGCTCGCGTGGCCGCTGTTCGGGCCGCACCGCGATCGCACGTCGCGACTGGCCGCCGCCAAGCAGGCCGCGGTCGCGCTCGCGGTCGCGCTGATCCCCGTCGGCTTGCTCGCGCTCTACCAGCGCGCCGCGTTCGGCTCGGTGCTCGCGACCGGCTATCACCACGCCGCCGATCCGAGCTTCGCCGCGCTGCACGGGCAGGGCCTGCTCGGCCTCGGTGCGCCGCGCTGGGACAACGTCGTCACCCACTTGCTCGCGCTCGACACCGGCCTGCTCGCCTGGTCGCCGCTGGTCGTCGCGGCCGTGCTCGGTCTCGTTCGACTGGTCCGCAGCAACGCCCCGCACGCTCGCGCGGCCCGGCTGCAGCTCTCGATCTTCGCCGTGATCGTGCTGATGGGCCTCGGCCTGTCCTTCGAGGGCGGCTGGCGGATCGGCCCGCGCTACCTCGTGGTCGCCCTGCCGATGCTGATCGTCGGCCTCGCCGAGTTCATGGAGCGCTGGCGCGACGAGCCGCGAGCGGTGCTCAACGCCGGGGCGATCGGCCTGCTCGGCTTCGCAGCCAGCTGGTCGCTGCTCGCCAACGGCCTCGCGGCCACGCTCTGGCCTCACCTCGATCCGACCAACATCAGCGAGCCCTTCGGCGCCGTGCTGCTGCCGCTGTGGGCGGATGGCTTTGGGCCTTACGGTCTGCCCACGCTGATGCGCGGCGGCCTGGTGTTCTGCGTGGTCGGGCCGATGCTGCTCGCGATCGGTGCGTTGATCTGGGCCGTCGGGTTTGCGCGTCCGCAGATCGTCTTGCTGCCGCTGCTGGTCGGCGTCGGGGCCGGCGTGATCACGCTGCTCGCGATCGTGCCGCGCTCGGTCGTGGCCCACCCCAAGACCGAGCGCAACCTGCAGTACATCGAGCGTGTCTACGAGCCGCGCGTGCTCGCGGGCGAACGCACGGACGGCAACAGCCGCACGCTGAAGCGGCTCGACTGATCGACCCCTACTAATCGGGCCTACTAATCGACCCTACTTGAACAGCTCGGCGCCGCTCAGCGGATCGTCGTTGTCGTCCGGCTTGATCTTCTCCTTCTCGTCCCGCGACTTGTCCTCGCGCGGGAACTTGGTCGGGGTGAAGGTCAGCGCGATCGCCAGGCTGCCGTCCTCGGTCCACAGCGCCTGCCGCTTCTTGGCCGTGTACGTGTCGGTGTACGGGGCGATGATCGGCGTGCCGTCGCGCTCGTAGGCGAGCGTGACCTCGAGCGTCTTGGAGCCCTCTTCGGACTCGGCGGTCAGGATCACGCCGTGGCGATGCTCGGCGCCGTCGAACTCGAAGCGCCACTCGTTGCCGAAGCTACGCATCTCACCGCGGTGCTTGACGATGGTGCCGTCTTCCATGCGCACCTCGATCGTGACCTTGGCTCCGTAGTCGTACTCCTGCTCCTTCTTCTCGCTCTCACCCGCGTCGGCCGGGGTGGGGGCGAGCGTGATCGTCGGGGCGATCAAGGCGAGCGGAAGAACCAGTGGAAGGGCTCGGGCGATCCGTTGCAGAGCATCCATGGCCGGAGATTTTCACGAAGCGCCGTTCGCCGATCAAGCACGCTGTTCGCGGCCCGGCTTTCTCCACGCTGGAGAGCCGGACTCGGATCGTGCTCGGCTGCGACTGCGCGCGTTCCGACACCCTCGCTTCGCTCGGGCCCAAAGGTCCGGCTCTCCAGCTGCTAGCTACTTGCCAATTAATAGGTCAAGCAGCCGCTGCTTGAGCGCACCCTCGTACGGCGGCGCGACCAGATGCACGAGATTCGGCCGCAGCTGCCGATAGACCGCGCGCTGATGGCTGAAGGTCTCGAACCCCTCGCGCGCGTGATAGCGGCCGATCCCGCTCTCGCCGACGCCGCCAAACGGCAGGTTGTCCTGCGCAACCTGCAGCACGGTCGAGTTGATCGCCATGCCCCCGGAGACCACGCGGTCGCGGAAGTGCGCGAGCTGCTTGCGATCGTGGCTGTAGATGTAGGCCGCGAGCGGCCGCGGTCGCGCGTTGATGTACGCGATCGCTTCGTCGATCTCGCGGTAGGTCTTGATCGGCAGCAGCGGCCCGAAGATCTCGTTTTGCATGACCGCCATCGAGTCATCGACGTCGAGCAGCAGCGTGAGCGGCAGCTTGTTGGTCTCGTCGAAGCGCTCGGGCGCCTCATCGCCTGGGTTTACCTCGAGCAGCGTGGCCCCCTTCTCGCGCGCGTCCTCGAGGTAGCTGCGCAGCCGCTCGCGGTGGCGCTCGTTGATGATCGCCGTGTAGTCCGAGTTCGTGGCCAGGCGCGGGTACATCGTCGCGACCTGGGCGCGAATCTTGTCGACCAGCTGATCCTGCTGCGACTCGTGCACGAACAAGTAGTCCGGCGCCACGCAGGTCTGCCCGGCGTTGTAGAGCTTGCCGAGCAGCAGCGAGCCCATCGCCTGATCGAGCGGGAAGTTGGGGCCGATCACCGTCGGCGACTTGCCGCCGAGCTCGAGCGTGACCGGCACCAGGCGCTCGCTCGCCGCCCGCATCACCATGCGACCGACCGAGGTCGAGCCGGTGAACAGCAGGTGATCGAAGGGCAGCG
>DATLLB010000556.1:0-3779 GCA_035538075.1 Enhygromyxa sp. | reverse complement strand
CGGTCCCGCTATCAAATCTAGAAGAGTTGGACACGCGCAGCGTGTCCAACTCAGTCGCCGGGTCGCGGTGCCAAGCCCAGGCCCACGCCGATCGGCAGCCCGACCAGCAGCCACACCAGCAAGAAGCGACGGCGCACGTGCTTGCGACCGTCGTGGATCCTCGCGGCGACCGACTCGGGGCTCTCGACCAGTCCGGCATCGACCGCGAGCGTCTGCTCGACCGATTTTTCCAGCTCGGCCAGCATCGGCTCGACCGTGCGGGTCTCGTAGCTCTCGGCCAGCTTCTTGGCCGGGAACACGGTCAGCAGCAGACCGACGGCCGCACCCGCGAGCAAGTTGGTGGGGCGATCGATCGAGAACAACCCGCGACGCACGGGCGCGGGGCTCTGCCGCGGTACGGACTTGATCGGCGGCGGTGGAACGTAGCCGAGCTGCCCCGACGAGGGCGCCGAACCATCGTCCGACGCGTCGACCTCGAGCGAGATCGGCGGCTGCGTGGGGATGCGGCGGTTGCCGGCCGGGTGCGCTTGCTCGGGGATCGGCTCGAGGTTGGGCCGCGTGGGACGACCCGGCTCCGCGCTCGGATAGGAAGGCAGCGTGATCGGTGCGACCGGAGTCGGCGCGTCGTCGAGCTCGATCGCCTCGGGATCGAGCTCCGCGAGCTGCTTTTGATACTCCGCCGCCGCGGCCGTGCGCCGCTCGTCGTCCTTCGGGATCCCGGCGAAGGGCGGGGGCAACGGCTTGTTGGGCCCCCCGGTGCGATCGGCCGCCACGAGACACGGTAACAAGCAATGAGCCCGGCGGCACCTGCGAAGGTGGCGGGCAGCAAATGCCAAGATGTCATCGCGCACGAAAGTGCCGATTATTTGCAGCCGCACGCACGAGTTCGAGCGTCAACGTGGCACGACTGGGGGTTTTTTTGCGCGGATCCACGGCGCCCGTATGCTGGCCCGAAGCATGAGCGAGCATGACCCGATTCTGCACGAGGTCCGTGCGCAGAGGTCCGCGCGCGGGCCCTCTGCGGCGCTAGATCGCACGAATTCTGGCGATCTGGCCGGACGGACAAAAGCGCTCCTGCGAGTCGCGACGCTGGCGGCCCTCGCAACCCTGGCCATGCCTGCGCTCGCCGAGGCGAGCCCCGGTGCCGATGGCACTCGCAACCTGTCGATGGGCAACGCCACGCGCGGCTCGTCCACGGGCACCGACGCGATGATCATCAACCCGGCGGGCCTGAGCTACGCGCAGCAGTTCGAGATCGAGCCGCTCTATCAGTTCAACCTGCAGACGCGCACGCACGGCATCGGCGTGTTCGTCAGCGACTCGCTCAACAGCCCCCGGTTCGCGCTCGGGCTCGGCTACGTGTTCATGCGCGGGACTCCGCGCATCCGCTACGACGACGCCGTCGGCGAGCGGCAGAGCCTCGAGCTCGTGCACTTCGGCCACGAGGTCTCGGGCGTGCTGAGCGTGGCCGCCGTGCGGAACTGGCTGTACATCGGCCTCAAGCCGAAGTGGCAGTACATCAGCCTGCGCTACCTCAACGAGGACGGCGTGGCGATCAACTACAACCCCAAGCTCAACGCGTTTGGGCTCGACGCTGCGATCGCCCTCAACTTCCTCGACTGGGCCAAGCTCGCCGTCGTCGGTTACAACCTGTTCGGCCCCAACGCGCCCGCGCGTGGCGACGACACCACCGTCGCCGAGCTCGATGGCATCGAGACCGCCGAGGAGCCCAACTACAACACCGAGAACCTGCGGCGGATCTCCGACTACCCGCGCAGCCTCGGGCATGGGCTCGCGATCTATCCGCTGCGGCACCCCAACTTCAGCCTCAACATCGACGCGACCTACGACTTCACCTCGTACTGGACCGAGGACGACAAGTACACGCGCATCACCGTCAACGCGGGCGGCGAGTTCGTGGCCGGGCCCGTGCCGATCCGGCTCGGCGGGTGGTGGGACTCGCGAGGGCGCGGGAGCTTGGATGATCGCGGCTACGTGACCGGCGGGCTCGGCTTCATCAAGCCGGCCCCGCTCGGTGGCGTGGGCGTGGACTTTGGGGTTGGCTTCGCGCAGCAGGTCACGGGCGCCGAGCGGACTCAGCTCGATACCGTGATCAGCGTGAACATCGGGATCCGCCTGCAGCCGGATCTATAGGTAGGCCACCGCCAAGCACAAAAAGACCCCCTTCCAGGGGGTCACCACGTGCGGCCGAGCACCACGAACCCGCCCCATCCTCGGTCGTACGCAGTGCGACCGAGGCGGACGCGAAGCGGCCGTGCATGGCTCAGTCTACGCCCGCCCGCGGGGGTCTTACTTACCCGGTTCTTGATACCAGGCCAGCGGCTCGATCCACTTGTCGAGATCGTCGAGGCTGACCTTCACGCCCTTGTCCGAGAAGAACAGATCGTTGCTGGCCAGCGGGCTGCGGCGCTGAGCGATGAACAGGATCGGCTCGGCCGCACGCGTGTAGCCGAGCTGCACGATCGCGTTGACCAACCACTTGCCGCCGCCCTCGAAGGTCTTCTCCTTGAGCAGGCGATAGAAGCCTTCGTGCGGCAGCTTGATCAGCGTGCTGCCCCAGTTGAGCGAGGCGGCCGGGATCTTGATGCCCGGCATCTGAAACTGCCACTGGTTGTTGTTGTTCTGCACGGGCTTGAGCACCGAGGCGGGCCCGAAGTCGCCGTCGGTGCGGATCAAGATCAGCTGATCCGGTTGAACCTCGGCCTCGTGGTTCGGGAGGTACTTGGTGGTCTTGTAGATGCCCGGCTTGTAGTCGAACGCCATGCCGTGCAGACCGTACCCGACGATCGAGATCGGGTCCACACTCTGGGACAACATGAGCGGCGATCCGGCGCGCTGTGACCTGGCGATCCTTGGAGCAGGGGTGGTCGGGTGCGCGCTGGCGAGGGTGCTCGGGCGGCGGTCGACTTCGGTGCTGGTGCTGGAGCGGGCTGCTCGGGAAGGAACGGGCGTCAGCAGCCGCAACAGCGGGGTCGTGCATGCCGGGCTCTACTACCCGCCGAGCTCGCGCAAGGCCCGAAGTTGCGTGGCCGGCAACGCGATGCTGTGGGCGTGGGCGGCCGCGCAGGGGATCGGGCACCGACGCACGGGCAAGCTGGTGGTGGCCGTCGATCGCGATCAGGAGGCGGCCCTCGAGCGACTGCTGGAGAACGCGACGGCGGGTGGCGCGTCGATCGAGCGAGTGACCGTCGAGCGGGCGCGGGCGCTGGAGCCCAACCTGCCGTCGTCGATACGCGCGGCTCTGTGGTCACCGAGCTCGGGGATCGTCGACGCGCACGCGCTGGTCCGCTCGCTGCGTGTGGACGCCGAGCGCGCTGGAGTCGAGCTCGTGTGCTCGGCTGCGGTCGAGCGGATCGAGCCGCGCGACGATGGGTTTTGGATCGCCACGTCGCGCGGTGAAGTGATCGCGCAGCGGGTGATCAATGCGGCCGGGCTCGGGGCGGTGGCGATCGCGAATTCGCTGGGGCTCGCGCGGCGACTATTTCTCGCTCGCGGGGATTACTTTCGGCTGCGCACGACCAAGCAGTGGCAGCGGCTGATCTACCCGGTGACCGTGCCGGGCAGCCCTGCGCTGGGGATCCATCTGACGCTCGAGCTTGATGGTGGCTGCCGGCTCGGGCCCGATCTCGACTGGGTCGACGACCCGGAGGATTTTTCTGCTGCCCGCGGCGAGGCGAAGCACGGCGCGTTCCTGGCCGCCGCCGAGCGGCTGCTCGGACCGATCGCGCCCGACAACCTCACCTACGACGGCTGCGGGA
>DATLLB010000555.1:0-7785 GCA_035538075.1 Enhygromyxa sp. | reverse complement strand
ACGGCCGCGTCGTTTCCAGCGCCGCCCTGACGCGTTGGCGTGATACGCTGGGCCCATGGACGACCCCTGGAAGCAGCTCCCATGCGCGGCGGCGATCGTCTACGTCGGTGTGCTCGCGGCCGGCACGAGTCGTGCCGCGCCGGCCGAGCAAGAGCCCGCTCCAGATTCGCAGGACACGACCGGAGAGTCCGAGCCCGAGTCCGAGCTGGATGAGCACGGTCCGATCGCGCCAACCTGCGGTCCGGAGTGCCACGATTCCGGCTGGACGCCTCCGCAGCTCGAGCCGCCGCCCGTGGCTCCGGAGCCGAGCAAGAAGGGCTGCGCGGTCGAGTCGGTCGACGACGAGCGCGGGCTCGCGGTGCTCGGTCTCGGGCTGCTCGCCGGCGTGATCGTGCGGCGTCGTCGGAGTGACGAACCTCGGTGAGCGCGAGCGAGCTGCCGACCGAGCTACGCCTCGCGCTCGACTGGGAGCTGTGGGTGATCGAGCAGCTGCTGTTCGAGACCAAGCTCGACGACATCGTCGGCACCTTGGTCGCGCAGGGCGTCGAGCGTGGGCTCGCGCTCACCGAGGTTCGTCACTCCGACGACGCCGCACGATCACGCCGGCGAGCAGCCCGAGACCGAGCACCGCGAGCCCGCGCTCGTCGTCGACCGACTCGACCGCACAGCCCTTCTTGCTCGGCTCCGGAGCCACGGGCGGCGGCTCGAGCTGCGGAGGCGTCCAGCCGGAATCGTGGCACTCCGGACCGCAGGTCGGCGCGATCGGACCGCGCTCATCCAGCTCGGACTCGGGCTCGGGCTCGGACTCTCCGGCCGTGTCCTGCGAGTCTGGAGCGGGCTCTTGCTCGGCCGGCGCGGCACGACTGGTGCCGGCCGCGAGCACACCGACGTAGACGATCGCCGCCGCGCATGGGAGCTGCTTCCAGGGGTCGTCCATGGGCCCAGCGTATCACGCCATCGCGTCAGGGCGGCGCTGGAAACGAGGCGGCCGTGACCGTCGGCGGCGTGACCTGCTCGTCGACGATCGTGCCGGTGCGATCGACGGTGAAGGTCACCAGCAGCTGGGCGACAACCTGTGCCGACATCGCGTGGCAGCTCTCGACACCTTCCGCCCCGCAGCGGCTGCCCATCTCGACGATCTCGCGTTGATTCTGAAAGGAGGCGAGCAAGACGTCGCCCTGCCAGTACAGCAGCGGCACCGTCGAGCTCGTGATCGAGCTCGGATCGACGGTTTGCGGTCCGCGGATGAACACCGACTTGGCCTGCTCGATCAGCGACGCGTCGATCGCTTCAGCATGGGCGCTGAGCAGCTCGGTGTTGCGCGCGCTCAGCTGCTCGACCAGCTGCGTGAGGTCGAGCGGAAATTCGGCCGAGCCGTCGAGCCGTCGCATGCCGGTCAGGAACAGGTGCGAGGGACTCACGAAGTCGCCGCAGTTGCTCTCGAATTCGACCAGCGCCCAGGGCTCGTCGATGCCCAGCTTGGCCAGCGATTCGCGGGTGGCCTGGGTGGCCTTGGGGTAGTGCGTGGTGTGACGCGTGTCCGCGCTGTTGCCCACCTCGACGTCGATGCCCGTCTTGCTGCGAGGGTCGTCGAACCAGAAGCTCGAGTACGAGGCCATGCCCTCGCGGCTGATCGCCGCCGTGCCGGTCACAAGGTCGATCGTGATCACACCGATCTGCAGCGTCTCGGACAAACCAGGGCAGTGGCGCGCGTGGGCGGCCCCATTGGCGAGCTGATCGGCCGCGCTGCACGAGAGCAGCGCGGCCGCCAACGAGACCGCGATCGGTCGCATCCAGCCCATCGACGAGTCACTCGCCGGTCGGCGTCACCGGCTCGGGCTTGGTCGCCTCGTCGGGCTTGGTCTCCTCGTCGGGCTTGGTCGCCTCGTCGGGTCCCGGACCGTTGGGCTTGCTAGTGCTCGCGCCGACCAGCTGCGCCGGCTGTCCGGCCTTGCACACCTTCGACGCGGCCTTGCAGCCGCCGATCTTGATCTCGCGCAGGATCTGCTCGACGTCGCTGGCGTGCTCGGCCGCGAGCGTGGAGTTGCCGGCCAGCTGCACGACCACCTGCCAGTCGTCGGTCACGAACAGCACCGCGGTGTAGAACTTCTCTTCGGCGTTGTCATCCCCGCGCGGGGTGTAGGAGAAGTCGAAGCGCGTGCCTGCGACGCCGTTGGCCGACTCGACCGCGGTCTGCCGCTCGAGCGTGTAGCCGCGCGCGGCCAACTTCTTGATCATGTCGGTCGACCACAGCGCCAAGGTGCCGCCGCGCTGGTTGTTGAAGCTGGTGATGTTGAGGCCGACGTTGTCCGGCGCCTTCATGCGCAGCTCGGCGTCACCGTCCCACTTGCTATACGAGACCTCGATGAAGCCGGGCGGCGGGTCCTTCAGCTTGAAGCTCGCGCAGCCGCTGGCGAGCAGGGTGAGGGTGGTCAGGCCAAACAGGAAAAACTTGGACATGTTGCGAATTGACGAGGACATCACGCTCACCTCCACTCCGTGGCTTCGACGCCGAGGCTGTCGACCCAGCCGAAGGGATCGTTGCTGGTCGGGATGTGGTCTTGCGGCCCGCGCTCGACCAGGGTCACGGTCAGGGTCGAGTAGGCGATCAGATCGGAGAGCTGGCGCATGCGACCGAGCGCGACCTCCAGCTCCATGGTCACTTGGTCGAGGGCCCTACGCACGTGCAGCGCCTCCTCGACGGTCTTGGCCTTGCCGAGCAGATCGAGCAGCTGCGTCTGAGTCTCGCGCAGCACCTTGATGCGCGACTCGAGATCGACGTACTCGGCGGTCACGTCCTGAGCCTGCAGCGTGCGGGCCTCGACCACGCCGAGCGTGGCCAGCTCGCTCATCGCCGGCTTCAGCCGATCGGCGGGCAACCGCAGCACGACCTGCGATTGGTTGCGCATGTGCACCCAGCCGCCGAAGCGCTCGGGCACCGACTCGACCGAGGCCATCGCGCTCTCGAGGTTGTAGACGCTGACCTGCATGCCGGCGACGTAGATGATCTGGCGGCCGTGATCGGGCGATTGCTCCTCGTCCTTGGCGACCGTCGGATCGCCGCTGCCAGTGCTCGGATACGTGGTGCTCGGCGCACCAGGCTCGGTGCGGACCGGCGGTCCGTACTCGGCTTCGGTGAGCGCCTGGCGGTTGGCGAGCAGCGAGCCGTCGGCCTTCATCGTCTCGCCCGCGACCACGTCGTTCGAGAAGTCGTAGCGGCCGTCTTCGCCGTAGTAGGCCTGCCCGCCAGCGACATCGATCATGTCGGCGGGCGGCATCGCGGCCACCGGTGCCTCCGTGTACACGGAGGAATCGGACATCTTGGCGCAGCCGAGGCTCGCCAGCAGCGGTAGCGCGAGCGCGAGGTGGCTCAGCCACCGACGCGGGCGCGAGGGAAAAGCTCGTGGGTTCATCATGCAGTTGCCAATCGTGAGGGAGTTGTCACGCGCGAACGGGGATGCGTGAAGACATTAGCGATACTCGGTGATCTCGACCCCGAGCTGGTCGACCCAGGTGAACGGATCGTTGCTGCTGGGGACCGAGGTCGCCGGGCCGCGCTCGACGAAGCGCAGGATCAAGGTCGAGAACGCGATCGACTTGGACAGCTCGCGCATCTGCGTGCGGGCCAGCTCGAGCTCGAGCGTGACCTGATCGAGCGCCTTGCGGATCTCGAGCGCCTGCTCGACGGTCTTGGCCTGCTCGAGCAGCGCCTTCAGATGCGTCTGCATCTCCTCGAGCACGCGAATGCGCGACTCGAGGTCGGTGTATTGCGCGGTCACGTCGAGCGCCTCGAGCAGCCGATAGTCGACCACGCCGAGCTCGGCGATCGTGCTCATGGCCAGCTCGAGCTTCTCGGCCGGGATCCGCAGGATCAGCTGGTTGTCGGTGCGGGCGTGCAGCCAGCCGCCGAGCCGCTCCGGCAGCGCCTCGGCCTCGACGACCGCATGCTCGACGTCGAACACGCTGACCTGCATGGTCGCCGTATAGATGATCTGTCGCTTGGCCGCGGCCTGATTGACGGGCTCCGGCTCGGGCTCCGGCTGCTTGGGCGCATCGACGACGGTGTCGACGGTGACCGGCGCAGGCTCGGCGGGTGGGGCCGGCGGCGACTCTTCGTAGTCTTCATTGGCGAACTCGCGGCGCGGGTTCATTGCCGACTTGCTGGCCGCGCTACGACCTCGGGCCATCTCGGCAGGCGCACCGTAGTCGGCCGCCGCCTCGGCCTCGCGGTAATCGTACTCACCCCCGTATTCGTCGTAGCTGCCGGTCGCGGCCGCAGCATCCGCCCCGTCGCCGTAGTAACCGGGCGAAGTGGCGTACATCGGCTTGCAACCGAGCGAGAGCAGGGGGATCAGCAGCGTGAGCAGCCACGCGGTCCAGCTCGAGCGACTAGTGAAGTTGGCCATGATCTCCTCTGCGCAGCGCGGCGTGGAACAATATCGTGAAGCTCGCGAATCCACTACCGATACGCCGTCGCCTCGGCGCCCAGCTGGTCGACCCACGGGAACGGATCATCGCTGGGCTCGGCCACGACCGTGCTGCGCTCGCGCAGCTGCACGGCCAGGGTCGAGAACGCGATCGAGCTCTCGAGCATCCGCATCTGAGCCCGAAGCTGCTCGAGCTCGGCATTGATGCGCGAGAGCTCGACCTGGATCTCCAGCGCCTGCTCGACGTTCTGAGCGCGGGCGAGCAGCTCCTGCAGGTGCTTCTGCATCTGCTCCAGAACGCGGATGCGCGAGTCCAGATCGGTGTACTCGGCGGTCACGTCGAGGGCCGAGAGCGTCTTCCACTCGACCACGCCCCAGCTCGCAACCTCTTCGATGATCAGCGACAGCTTGGCCGCCGGCACGCGCAGGACCACGCTGTTGTCGTAGCGTTGATGCAGCCAGCCGCCGTGCTGCTCGGGGATCGCCTCGAGCTTGCTCATCACGTCCTCGACGTCGAACACGCTCAAGCCCATCCCGGCTGTATAGATGATCTGTCGGCCGTGGCTCGGCGGGCCTTCTTCGGGGGCGGGCGTGGGGCTGGGAGGCGCCTCGGTGCCGGTCCCGTCGCTCGGCATCTCGCTCTCCTCGGGCGAGGTCACCGACGCGTCACGGGCGGGCGCCTCCCGCTTTTGTTTGTACCGCTCTTCCTCGACGCGGTACTCGGCGTCCTTGTCGGCCTGCCCCTCGCCGTAATCTTGGTACCCGTACCCGCCGCCGGAGCTGCCCCCGTATTCGGGTGAGTAGCTCTTCGCGGCCATGCAGCCGAGCGCGCACACGATGAACAACAACACGGCCCCGAGCGGACCCCAACTGCAACGGCGCGGCCGACCTTGCTGCATCGCGCCGCCAACGATAGCAGGCGCGGATTGCTTGCGCGTCGGGGCAACGCTTGCGCCGTGCGGGAGCGGCCGGGTATGGCTAGGGCGATGTCTCGCAGCCTCGCCTCGTTCGCCGCGATCGCGGCCCTCGTCTCGCTGCCGCTCCTGGACGGCTGCGCGAGCGAGAGCTCGTCCAAGACCGTCTGGGCGCAGCCGGCCGGAGCCCTGCCGCCCTCGCTCGACAGCGAAGGCGGGCCCACGGTCGACGCCCCGACCACGCAGAGCACCACTCCGCCGGCCCCGGCCCTCGATGCCAAATATGTCGACGCTGCCCGCAAGCTGAGCGGGCTGGCCGAGGACGACACCCGCGCGTGGGATCGCCTCGCGTACGTGTCCGACACCTTTGGCCATCGGCTGTCGGGCTCCGCGTCGCTCGAGAAGACCATCGACTGGAGCCTCGAGATCATGCGCGAGGACGGGCTCAGCAATGTCCGGCGCGAGAAGGTGATGGTCCCGCACTGGGTGCGCGGCAAGGAGTCGGCGCAGATCCTCGGGCCCACGCCGCGCGAGCTCCCGGTGCTGGGTCTCGGCATGACCGTCGGCACGCCCAAGCGCGGGATCACGGCCGAGGTCGTGGTGGTCGCCAACCTCGACGAGATCGACAGCCGCGCGGGTGAGCTGAACGGCAAGATCGTCGTGATCAACCAGGCGATGCCTGACTACGATCACGAGAACCACGACGCGCACTACGGCAGCACCGTGCAGATCCGAGCGCATGGGGCTTCGCGGGCGGCGGTGCATGGGGCCAAGGCCGTATTGATCCGCTCGGTCACCGCCAACAGCTTGCGCACGCTGCATACCGGGATGCTCAGCTACGACGAGGACAAGCCGAAGATCCCCGCCGCTGCGATCACGCCCGAAGACGCCGACTGGTTCGCGCGCATGGCCGCGCGGGGTCAGTCGGTCGAGGTCCACCTCGAGCTCGGCGCCAAGCTGCTGCCCGACGCCGAGAGTGGCAATGCGATCGCCGAGATCCCCGGCCGCGAGAAGCCCGAGGAGATCGTGGTGATCGGCGGCCACATCGACTCGTGGGACGTCGGCGATGGCAGCACCGACGACGGCGCGGGCTGCTTGATGGCCATGGAAGCGGCCGCGATGCTGCTCGAGCTCGGGCTGATCCCGCGTCGGACGATCCGCGTGGTGCTGTGGACCAACGAGGAGAACGGCCTGCGCGGCGGCAAGGCCTACTACGAAGCGCACAAGCACGAGCTGCACGTCGCCGGCATCGAGGCCGACAGCGGCTCGGCGGCGCCGTGGGGCTTTGGCATCGGTGATGACGAGGCCGACCTCGCGCCGCTGCTGCCCTACGCCGAGCTGTTCGAGCCGCTCGGCGCTCATCACTTCGTGGTCGGTGGTGGCGGAGCCGACATCTCGCCGCTGACCAAGGCTGGCATGCTCGGCATCGCCGTGCGGCCCGACACCAGCCACTACTTCGATCTCCACCACAGCCCGGCCGACACCATCGACAAGATCGCTCCCTTCCACCTCGAGCGAAACGCCGCCGCGATGGCCTTGATGGCCTACATCCTGGCCGAGCGCGAGCTGCCGGAGAACGAGCAGTAGCGATGGCCAAGCTCTACTTTCGCTACGGCACGATGGACAGCGCCAAGACCATGAACCTCTTGGCGGTCGCCCACAATTATCGACAGCAGGGCAAGAAGGTCGCGCTGCTCAAGCCGCGGCTCGACGATCGCTTCGGCGGCAAGGTCATCGCCTCGCGCTCCGGCCTGGAGAAGTCGGTCGACCTGTTGCTCGAGGACGACACCGAGCTCGATCCGCCGTTCTTCGCCGACCTCGACTGCGTGCTGGTCGACGAGGCGCAGTTCCTCTCGGTCAAGGTGATCGAGCAGCTGCGCGCGCTGACCCGCACGCACAACGTGCCGGTCATCTGCTACGGGCTCCGCACCGACTTTCGCACGCGGCTGTTCGACGGCTCGCGTCGCCTGCTCGAGCTGGCCGACTCGATCGAAGAGGTCAAGGTCACCTGCCAGTACTGCAACCGCAAGGCGATCTTCAACATGCGCCTGATCGACGGCAAGCCGACCGAAAGCGGCGAGAAGATCCAGCTCGGCGGCAATGAGAGCTACGCCCCGACTTGCCACGTGTGCTACGTCGAGCGGCTGCCCGGCGCGATCGAACGAGCCCACGAGCCGTGAGGCTCATGGGCTCGCTCTTGGGAGTCGACGGCTGTCGGCGAGCGACGATCAATCCTCGTCGTCGTGAGCGTGACCGTGATCGTGACCGTGGTGATGGTCGTGGTCGTGATCGTGGTTGCTGCCGGGCCCGTGCTCGTGGGCGGCCTCGTGCTCCTCGATCTGCCGGCGCACGTCGTCCATGTCGAGCTTGCGAACCTCTTCGATCAGCTTCTCGAACGCGGGCGGAGGCAGAGCGCCGGCTTGCCGGAACACGAGGATGTTGTC
>DATLLB010000554.1:0-12095 GCA_035538075.1 Enhygromyxa sp. | reverse complement strand
CAGGAGGTGGTCGAGGTGTGCGAGCGCTGCCCGACCGGCGCGCTGACGTACATCCGCAAGGACGGTGCGGTCGGCGAGCTGCCGCCCGGTCGCAATCGGGTGGTGGTCGCCAACGACGGGCCGCTCTACCTGACCGGCGATCTGTCGATCGACGGCGCGGCCGAGGGCATGAGTGGCGTGCGCTTCCGGGCCGCGCTGTGTCGCTGCGGGGCCTCGAGTAACAAGCCGTTTTGCGACAACAGCCACCGCTCGATCGACTTCGGGGACGCGGGCGCGGTGGGCATGAGCGGCGAGCCGTCGATCGCCGAAGGGGGCAAGCTCGAGATCAAGCGGGCGCCCAACGGTCCGCTGCTGGTCAACGGCAGCTTCACGATCGTGACCGGGGCCGGGCGCGTGGCTTGGCGGGGGACTCGGGCGGCGTTGTGCCGCTGTGGGGCGTCGACGAACAAGCCGTTCTGCGACGGCACGCACCGAGCGATTGGTTTCAAAGCCGACTGATCGAGCTGGCAGCTTGGGCGGCAGGCGTTATGCTTGGCGACGCTCATGGATGCGAAGCTGATTGGTTTGATCAACGACGTGCTGCTTCCGGGCGAGACCCGGAGCTTCCGGGCGCCCGTGCTCGACGGGGCCACGCTGCATGCCTTGCAGACCGAGCCGCCCGAGCAGCTCGCGGCGCTGTGCGTGACCGCCCGCGGCGAGCTGCCGACGATGGTGCTCGCGCGCTGGGCCACGCTGGCGCAGGTGCTCAGAGTCGATCAGGATGGGGTGACGCTGCGGGGGCTGGCGCGGGCCCGGATTCTCTCGGCGTTTGGCGACGTCGCGCCGTACTCGGCGGTGCTGGAGATGGAGGTCGAGCAAGATCAGGGAGCGCTCGGCGAGCTGCGGCAGAGCATCCGCGAGGCGCATCGCCTGCTCGCGGCGCTCGAGGGTGGCGCTGATCCGGGCCACGCGGGATGGGTGGAAGCGCTTCGGGATGCGATCGCCACGTTGCTGCGAGCGGTGTCCGATCCCGCGACGGCGCGGGAATTGGTCGCGCTGCCGCTGCCCGAGGCGCTGCGCAAGCGGGCGCAGGACCTCGCGGTGGCCCAGGTTGCGCACGAGGCTGGCTGCGAGCTCGAGGCGGCGCTGGCCAAGATCGCCGCCGATCCGCAGCTCGACGTCGTGCAGCGACGGCAGCTCTGGTCGCAGCTGGTCGCGCTGCAGCGGCGCCTCGATCTGTTCGAGCCCGAGGTGGCCGACGAGGATCACGAGGAGCTGCCACACCTGCAGCGACGTCTGCAGCAGGCCGGGCTGCCCAAGTCGGCGCGGCTGGTCGCCAAGCGAGGGCTGCGACTGCTGCGGACGATGACGACCAGCAACCACGACTACTCCGTCCGGCTGGGTCACCTCGACTTCATCGCGCGCTTGCCCTGGCACCCCGATCCGCCGGTGACGCTCGACCTCGCGGAGCTCGAGCGTCACTTGGAGGCCGGTCACGCGGGGCTGGCCGAGCCCAAGCGCCGGATCCTCGAGTACTTTGCGGTGCGCTCGCTCGGCGGCAAGTCGACGGGCACCGTGCTGTGTCTGGCCGGACCGCCCGGCGTGGGCAAGACCTCGCTCGCGGTTGCGATCGCCCGCGCGCTCGGTCGTCCGCTCGCTCGCGTGGCGCTCGGCGGTGTGCATGACGAGAGCGAGATTCGGGGCCATCGCCTCAGCTTCGTCGCGGCGGCGCCCGGTCGGATCCTGCGGGGGATCGCCGACGCGGGCTCGGCCTCGTGCGTGATGCTGCTCGACGAGATCGACAAGGTCGGCACCGAGCGCGGGCGCTCGCCGGCCGCAGCGCTGCTCGAGGTGCTCGATCCGCACCAGAACGCCCACTTCCGCGACAACTACCTCGGCGTGCCCTTCGATCTGAGCGACGTGCTGTTCATCTGCACGGCCAACGACGTGTCGAAGATCTCGGGGCCGCTGCGCGACCGCCTGGAGATCCTCGAGCTCGAGGGCTACACGACGCGCGAGAAGGTCGACATCGCGATGCGTCACCTGATCGGCCCGGCCGCGCGCGACTGCGGGCTGCCGAGCGCCGATCTGCTCGGGCCCGAGGTGGTCGAGCAGGTCGTCGAGGGCTACACCCGCGAGGCCGGCGTGCGCGAGCTGACGCGCAAGATCACGGCGCTGTTTCGTGGGCGCGCGCTGGAGCTGGCGCAGCGTGGGCCGAGCTCGAGCGACGCGGCGCCGGCCGTGCCGATCGACGTCGCCGAGCTCACCCGTCGGCTCGGGCCGCCGCGCTTTCGCGAGCGAGCGCGGGCGCAGCAGCTGCCGATCGGCGTGGCCACGGGCCTCAGCGTCAACGCGGTCGGCGGCTCGACGATGTTCGTGGAGGTCGGTCGCATGCCCGGCCGCGGCGAGCTGCGGCTCACCGGTCGGCTCGGCGAGGTGCTGCGCGAGTCGGCGCAGGCGGTGCTCGCCCACCTGCGCCTCGAGGCCCAGCGGCTCGGCATCGAGGACCGAGCGCTGCGCGGGGACTGGCACGTGCACCTGCCCGAAGCGGCGACCTCCAAGGACGGGCCGAGCGCGGGCGTGGCTCTGTTCGCGGCGATGCTCTCGGTGCTGCGCCAGACCTCGCTGCCGGCCGACGTGGCGATGACTGGTGAGGCCACGCTGATGGGCGATGTGCTGGCGATCGGCGGCGTGCGAGCCAAGCTGCTCGCGGCCGAGCGGGCAGGGATGCGGCTGGTGTTGGTCCCCCGCGACAACCTCGCTGACGTGCCCGACGATGTCCGGGTGGAGGTGCTGGGGGTCTCGACGCTGGCCGAGGTCGCGCAGGCGCTCGGGCTCGGCTCGGCGAGCGGACGCGAGGTTGTCGATCGCGAGGCGCTCTCGAGCGAGCGTGGAGGCGCCGATGCCTGAGCTGCCCATCGAGCTCGCGGAGATCGTCAGGCTCGCCCAGCGCAGCACCGATCTTCTTTACGACCCGAAAGAGGAGCTGCGCGGCCGTGATCCGCGTCAGGAGCTGCGCCTGCAGTCGGCCGATCTCGCGCTCGCGGCTGCGGCCCGCGTGGCTGCGCACGTGGGCGCGATCGGGCTGCTGTCCGACGTGCGCCGCTGGGCCGACGGATCGCCGACCGCCGAGGAGCCGATCTCGATCCCGCACACGATGATCGACGCGCTGGCCGTGAGCGTGCTCGGTGGACTCGACGTGGCGCAGCTCGAGCCGGTGCTCGGCCAGCTCGATGATTGGATGATCGCCAAGGTCGTCGCGGTGCTCGATCCGGAGCGCGCGGACGCGCTCGCGCTGCTGCAGCGACTGGCCGACGATCCGCGGGCCGATGTCGCGACCGCGGCGTGCCGACGCGGACCGAGGCGTCGGCAGTGGCGCTGGTGGGCGGGCATTCTCGAGCACGATCCGAGCGAGGCGCATGCAGACGATCCTGCGATCGTCGACGCGCTCGCTCGCGCCTGCGCGGCGCTCGGTCGCGACAACCCCGCTGCGACACCCGGGCAAGCGTCGGAGCTGCGCGCGGCGGTCGAGGGCTTGCCGGCCTCGCTCGCGATCCCGCTGCTCGAGGCGGGCGTGCGCACGTTCCCGTTCGCCGGGCTTCGCACCGCCGAGCCTGACCGTCGGCTGCTCGTCGACCTCCACGCGCTCGGGGGCGTCGACGCGCTCGAGCGAGCGCTGCGACGGATGCTGCCGACGCAGGACGAGACCGAGTACGCGCTCCAGCAGGTCGTGCCGTGGTTCGTTCCGCTGCCCGATTCGGCCCGCATCGAGCTGGCGCTGCGCCTCCTGAAGTGGACCGAGGACGAGGACGTGGCCACGTGCCGAGGGGTGGCGCGCTTCGTCGGGCGTACGTGGCCGCGCTCGCGCGCTCCGGTGCCGCTGATCGAGTGGCTGATCGAGCATGGCCGGTCTCGTCATCTGGTCCCGTCGACGCTGCTCCGCCATGCGATCCAGGACTGCAGGGCCGAGCTCGACGTGTACGGCGAGCGGCTGCTCGAGCTCGCGCAGGCTGAGCCCGTGTTGTTGAGCGAGATGAGCGAGCTGTACGCGGCGCTCGGCGAGTGGGTTCCGGAGGAGCAGCTGCGTCGGCTGGTGGACATCGCCGCGGCGTCGCCCCACAAGCGCCTGCGCGTGTGGGCGCTCGAGCACCGCACCGCTCGGCTCGCCCCGACCGACGCCGCCGAGCGCGAGGCGCTGGCCGAGGCCTGGCTCGACGATCCGCAGATGCGCGAGCTGATCGCCGACTCGTCGGCCTGCTGCATGCGACTGCTGCCGTGGCTGCGCAGGCGCTTGCGAGCGGGCGCGCTCTCGCTGTCCGAGGCCAACAAGGTCATGTCCACGATCGGGCAGCTGTACGGCGGCGTGCTCTCGGCTCGCTTCACGACCGGGGCGACCACCGAGCTCGAGGCTGCGGAGGAGCGCAAGCAAAAGCAGGCGATGCTGGGCGTGTGGGTCGACGTGCCCACCGGGCCGCCGACGGCGGAAGAGTGGACACGGCTGCGCGCGCTGGCCCACGAGCTGCTGGCGACGAGCGAGCGTCCGATGGCGGTGTTGATGGAGCGCCCGGTCGGACCGTGGCGTCCCGAGGATCTCGCCCTGCTCGACGAGCTCGAGCCCAAGGTCCTGCCGAGCACCCACGGGGTCCTGCTGCTCTACCACTTCGAGCACCTGCTGAAGCACGCGCCTCCACCCGACGCCAGCGCTCGCGCCAAGCGAGTGCTCGATCGCTGGCAGGGGTTCGAGTTCGGCAAGTTCGTCGATGTGAAGGAGCTGCGCCGCTTGGCCGACGAGGCGCCGAGCGAGCAGGAGACGGCGCGAGTGACCGCGCCCGACTGGATGGACGAGGAGGACCACGAACCATGAGGAAGATCACCGCGCTGCTCGAGCCCGACGTCGCGCTGGGCCTGTGGACGTGGGCGTTGGCCGAGCTGGAGGGGCTCGGCAAACGTGACAGGCGGCCGGCGGTCGCGGAGGTCGAGGGCCTGCTCGACGTGCTGACTTTCCTGGCGTGCGAGCTGGCGCTCGCCGGTCGCCACGAGTGGATCACCGACGTGCCGCGGCTGCTGGTCCTGCATGAGAACTGGCTGCTGCGCGAAGACTCGCCGCGCGAGAAGTGCCTGGACGCGGTGAGCGTGCTGCTGCGGCGTGGCGCACCGATCAGCAAGACCGTGCGCGCGATGGCGGGCTCGCGCGATCGCAACGTGCGGCTGGCGGTCGCGCGCGGGCTGCCGCTCGACAACCCCGAGGCGCGAGCCGTGCTCGAGGGCTTGCGCGCCGATCCGGATCGCTACGTTCGCAAGCTCGCGCTCGAGCGCCTGCCGCCGAGCGAGCCGAGCGCGTGGTGGGCCGGCAAGTTCGACTCCGATCCGATCCCTCGCCTGGGCGAGGCCGACGACGAGGTGATCGCCGCGCTGCGGACCGCGGCGCTGTTCATCGACCGCGACAGGCAGCTACAGCAGGCCATGCTGCCGCAGCTCGAGCAAGCGCTGACGCGCTTGCCTGCGCCGATCTTGTTCGAGCTGGTGCGGCGCTTCGTGGTCTTCGATCGGATCGCGGTCGGCTACGGGTCGATGCTGGCCGAGCTGATGCGGCGGCCCAACGGCAGCACCGAGCTGTGGACGATGATGGCCAAGCGCGTTCCCACCAAGTTCGATCACGTGCACGTGCACCTGATCGTCCGCGAGCTGGCCCGCCAATGGGATCCTGCGCTGGTCGAGCAGCTGTGCCGCGATCTGCTGAAGGGCCTGGTCGAGCGTCGCCACCAGCCGCGCCTCGACGGCATGGCGATGCTGGTCGAGTCGCTGCTGGCGGATCTCTGGCCCGCTGCCCTGCCGGGCGCGCTGGTGCTCGATGCCTGGGAGACGCTGGCCGCAGACGCGCCGGCGCTGGCCGAGGAGATCATGCCGCTGCTGCACCACGCCAAGATCGATCTGCGACCCGAGCTCGCGCGGCTGCTGGTGCTCGCCGAGCGCGACGAAAAGCTGGAGCGCGCGCTGTCGGCTACCGCCGCACGGCTCGATCCCGGGGCCCGCCATGCGTTCGTCGAGCGCGGGTTTGCGAGCCCTAGCCAGGCCGTGCGGGCGCTGGCGCTGGAGCAGCTCGGCACCTTGCCGCCGGACTCGTCGCAGGGATCGATCGACGCGACGATCAGCCGGTTTTGGTCCGAGCCTGCGCTGCGCAAGGCGATCACGTCCAACCTCCAGCTTGGCGAGGCCTTCTGTCCGTTTCTGCGTCGTCAGCTGCGAGCCCACGCGCTCTCGCTGCGCGAGGCGGCCGCGACTCTGGGCGCGATCGGTCGGCTGTGGGGTGGCGTCGCGGATGGAGATCGGCGCGATCGTGAGAGCGCCGCGAAGCTCGAGCAGCTCGCGGCCTGGCACGAGGGCGCGACCGAGATCGGTCCGCCGACCGAGGAGGAGTGGGTCGCCTGGCGGACGCTGCGTCGGCGGCGGCTCGAAGAAGAGCCACGAACGAGCGCGCAGCTGCTGCTGTCCGTGAGGCCGCCCGGACCCCTGGAGCCCGACGATCGGGCGGTGCTCGATCAGCTCATCACGCCCTGGCGCGAGCGCTGGTCGGGCGCGTCGGTGCTCGCCGAGTGTGGCAACGATTTCATCATGGACACGCTCCACCTGATCTTCGGCCTGCGCGAGATCGACGAGCCAGAGGTGCTCGAGTTCTTCGAGCACATGCTGAGCGTATTGCGTGGCCTGGATGAGCCGATCTTGATCGATCAGGTCGAGCCGCAGGTCGAGCGGCTGCGCTTGGTCCTGCAGCGCGTGTGAGCGCTACTCGGGGGAGCGGAGCGCCTGCGCGACCGCGTCGGCGAGGCCGTGCTCGGACTGCTCGCGGGCGATCGCGTCGACGCGCAGGCCGAGCGCCTCGATCGCGGCGGCGGTCACCGGACCGATCGCGACCACCTTGGCTCGCGCGAGCAGCTCGCGAGCGAGCGCGTCGCCGTGGGCCTCGCCGAACATCTCCAGGAAGTACCGCGCCGTGCGGCCGCTCGCGAAGCAGATCGCATCGAACCCTTCGCCGCCGCGCTCGACCGGGAGCAGCGAGTCGAGCAGCAGCGGAGCCACGCGCGGGCGCACGGTTCGGTAGCCGACGATCAGCTCGAGCTCGCCGCCCGCCTGCGCGAGCGCAGCCGCGAGCAGCTCGCGACCCTCGTCGGCCCGCAGCTGCAGCCAGCGCGAGCCGAGCAAGTCACGCTGGCGCAGCGCGTCGATCAAGCCCTCGGAGCGGGCCTCGTCGGGCACCAGGTCGGGACGCAGGCCGCGTTGGATCAGCGCCTCGGCGGTCCCGGTCCCGATCGCCGCCACTTGCTTGCCTGCGAACGCGCGCGCGTCGAGGTCCGCTCGCGCGAGCGCGGCGACCAGGGCGTCGACGCCGTTGGGGCTCGACACGATCACGCCCGCGTAGGGCTCGAGGTTGGCCAGCGCTCGGTCGAGCGCGCGCTGATCCTCGGCCGACGCGGGCGCGAACTCGAGGCACGGAATCGCGACCGCATCCGCGCCGCGAGCCGCGAGCAGATTGACCAGACCGCCAGCCTGACCGGCCGCACGCGTGACGACCACGCGGCGACCAAACAGCGGCCGCCGCTCGTACCACGAGATGCGCTCGCGCAGCGCGACCACGTCGCCGACGACCATCACCGCAGGCGCACGAATGCCGGCGGCGTCGATGCGATCGGCGATGTCGGCCAAGCTGCCGACGACGGTGCGCTGGATCCCGCGGGTGCCCCAGCGGACCACCGCGGTCGGCGTGTCGGGGCGCCGACCGGCGGCGATCAGGCGCTCGGCGTTTCGTCGTGCATTCTTGACGCTCATCATCAACACCAGCGTGCCCGCGCTGTTGGCCAGGTGCTCCCACGCGACCGCGAGCCCGGCCTTCTCGTAGGCCTCGTAGCCCGACACGAAGCTGACCGAGGGCGTGTGATCGCGGTGGGTGATCGGGATTCCGGCGGCCTCGGGTGCGGCGATCGGTGAGGACACGCCGGGCACGAACTCGAACTCGATCCCATGCTCGCGCAGGTAGCTGGCCTCCTCGGCGCCGCGGCCAAACATCATCGGGTCGCCGCCCTTGAGTCGCACGACGTAGCGGCCGGCCTGGGCATGCTCGACCATCAGGGCATTGACCTCGCGCTGCTCGAGCAGCGCTCCGCCGTCGCCATGCGGCCCGGCGGCCCGTTGGAAAATTTCGGCGTCCGGTCGGCAGTGCACCAGGGTGGCCGGGTTGACCAGGTAGTCGACGATCACCACGTCGGCACGAGCGAGGCGGTCGCGAGCCGCCAGCGTGAGCAACTCGGGGTCCCAGGGTCCGGCCCCGACCAACGCGACAAATCCCTCGCTCACGCGCCTGCTCCTGCGTCACGCGATTGGTGTGCTCGCACGGCAAGCAGTTTAGCGGTCAGGTGGTCAGTGTGACAGGTCGACACACTACGGTTTGATCGCCGGCTCGTGCGCTCCCGTGTAGTCTTCGTGTGAGGGTTACTTGCACAGGGTGGCGGACACGTGGGAGGGGGCCGGGACGAGCCGGCCACTCGATGGCTACCGGATGCTCCGGTTGCTGCGCGCGTCAGGTAGCACGCGCGTGTTTGCGGCGCTGCGCGAGCACGATCAGCGGCCGGTCGTCGCCAAGATCTACGAGCTCGCCAACCACGACTCTCTCGAGGCGCGGGTCGAGCACGAGTTTCGACTGATTCACGAGCTCGACGTCGAGGGCGTCGTGCGAGCGCTGGCGCTGGAGCGCGCGGGCACGCAGCTGGCGGTGGTGCTCGACTGGTGCGAGGGCGTCAACCTCGAGGAGTTTGCGGCGGGCCGGCCGCTGCCGGTCGACGAGTTCCTCGAGATCGCCGTGCAGCTCGCACGCACGCTCGCCGACGTGCACGCGCAGCGGGTCATCCATCGCGACATCAAGCCGACCAACGTGCTCATCGATCCCAACACCGGCGCGGTCTCGCTGGCCGACTTCGGGATCTCGGTGCTGCTCGAGAGCGAGCGCGAGCGCATCAACGATCCGGCGGTGCTCGAGGGCACGCTGCCTTACCTCGCGCCCGAGCAGACCGGTCGAACCCACCGCGAGGTCGACTTTCGCAGCGACCTGTACTCGCTCGGCGTGACCTTCTACGAGCTGTTGACGGGTCGCCGTCCGTTCGAAGGCAGCTCGCCGCTCGAGCTGATCCACGCTCACCTCGCGCGCCGACCCGAGCCGCCGCAGTGGCTGCGCCCCGAGATCCCCACGCCGCTCTCGGCGATGATCATGAAGCTGCTCGAGAAGGCACCCGAGCGGCGCTACCAGTCGGCTCGCGGGCTGCGGCTGGATCTCGAGCGCTTCGCCGACGCGCGCGCGCGTGGGCGCAAGCTCGACGACTTCGAGCTCGGGCTCGGCGACGTGCCGATGACCCTGCAGCTGCCGCACCGCCTGTACGGACGCGGCGTGGATGTCGAGCTGCTGCTGCGAGAATTTCGGCGAGCGTCGACCGGTGACCCGCGCCTGGTGCTGGTCTCGGGCGCGGCCGGGATTGGCAAGAGCGCGCTGATCAGTCAGCTGGCCGAGCCGGTCATCGGTCGGCATGGCTACCTCGCGCGCGGCAAGTTCGATCGCGAGCTGGCCGACAAGCCCTACGCGGGCTTCGTCGCGGTGTTCACCGATCTCGCGGAGCAGCTGTTGACCGAGACCGAGGAGCAGCTCGGTCGCTGGCGGCGCGAGCTGTCGCAGGTGGTTGGCCCGCTCGCTGGCTCGCTGTGCGAGCTGGTCCCGAAGCTGCGAGCGCTGCTCGGGCCCACCCCGGAGCCGCGCAAGATCGGATCGATCGAGGCGCAGAACCAGCTCGCGCTGGCGTGCGCGCGGCTGGTGTTCGCGTTCGCCCGCGCCGACCACCCGCTGGTGATCGCGCTCGATGATCTGCACTGGGCCGATCGCTCGAGCTGCGAGCTCTTGGGGGCCATGCTCGGCGAGCCGCAGGCGGCGTTGTTGGTGGTTGCGACCATTCGCCTCGACGAGCTCGGCGAGGTCCACCCGATCCGCGAGGTCATCGACACGCTCGAGCGCGAGCGCGATCAGATGCTGTGGCTCGACCTCGGCCCGCTCGGTCGCCAGCACGTCGCGGCGATGGTCGCCGACTCGCTCGCGCGGCCGCTCGGCGAGGTCCAGTCGCTGGCCGCGTTGGTCGGGCGCAAGACCAACAACAACCCGCTGTTCATCCGCCAGTTCATGGCCCACCTGGTCGAGCTCGGGCTGCTGCGCGCGACCGCGGAGGGCTGGACCTGGGACGAGGACGCGATCGAGCAGGCCGGGATCCCCGACGACCTGCTCGAGATGATGGCCGAGAAGCTCGAGCGGCTCGACGCGCGCGCGCGCGAGGTGCTGACGACCGCGGCGGTGATCGGTACGCGCTTCGATCTCGCCACGCTCGAGCGCTTGGTCGGCGCCGAGCGGCTGGCCCCGGCGCTGGTGCGGCTGGTCGACGAGGGCTTGCTGACGTCGATCAGCGCCAAGCGGCACGCGTTCAGTCATGACCGGATCCGCGACCTCGCCTACGCGATGACCTCGATCGAGCAGCGCGTCGCGTTGCACGGCGAGATCGGTCGGCTTCGACTCGCGCGCACGGAGGGCGAGCTGGCCGAGACCGTGTTCGAGCTGGTCGATCACATCGACTTCGGGCTCGGGCTGATCCCGGTCGCCGGCGAGGGTCCGGCCGCAGCCGCAGCGCGCTGCGAGGTCTCGCTCGCGCAGCTCGACGAGCATACGCGCGTGCGCATCGCCGAGCTCAACGCGATCGCCGGGCACAAGGCGCTCGACGGTGCGGCGGCCGAGGCCGCGGTCCGCTACCTCGGTGCGGGCGTCGAGCTGCTCGCGCGCGCGCCCGAGTTCCCGCGCGCCGGTCAGCCTGGCCACGCGCTGCGACTCTCGCTGGAGCTCGGTCTGTGCCAAGCGCTCGCGCTCGCAGGTCGGCTCGAGGACTCGCGGCGGCGCTACGAGTCGCTGCTGCGACGACCGATCGCAACCGCCGACTACGGTCGCACGGTCGCCAAGCGCATCGAGACCTTGACGCTGATCAACCGCCGACGCGAGGCGGTCATGGCCGGGCTCGCGGGTCTGCGTGCGCTCGGCTTCGAGCTCGAGCCGGAGCGCGGCAAGCTCGAGCTCGGCGCCGCGATCGTCCGTGTGCTGCCGAGCTTGCGCATGTCCGAGCTGCGCAAGTTGGTCACCGCTCCGCGTGCCCAACATCCCAAGGCCGAGGCGGCGATGGAGGTGCTCGCGGCGCTGGCCGGCGTCGCGTTCCTGCTCGACAGCAGCTTGCACCTCGCGCTGCTGGCCACGCACCTGCGATTGATCCTCGAGCACGGCTCGCACCGCACCGCGCCGATCGTGATCGCCGACGCGGCCGCGCTGGTCGGCGCCGTGCTCGGCCGGCGGTCGCTCGGGCTCGAGCTGATGGACATCGCGCTCGCGCTCGCCGATCGGGAAGGGCCGAGCAGCATGCGTCACCGGCTGGAGTTCGTGCGGTGGTTCCTGCTCAGCTGGAAGCTGCCGTACGAGGCCGGCATCGAGTCGCTGCGCGAGGTCACGGCCGGCGCGCTCGAGGCCGGCGATCTCGAGTGGGCCGGCTACGCCACCGCGTTGCTGCCGTGGCTGAGCCTCGCGGCCGGCGTGCACCTGCGCTCGCTCGAGCAGACCGCACACGTCGCGGCCCATCGCCTGCAGCAGTGGGGCGCGAGGCTGATCTCGCCGGTTCCGATCGCGGTGCGGGAGTTCGCGCGGCTGCTGCAGTCGGGCGAGCTGGCGCCGCTCGAGCGCGAAGATCCGCTCGGCCTCGCGACGATCGCCGACGAGCCCGGCGTGCGGACCGTCAAGGCCACGCTGAGCCTCCTGCAGGCGCGCTTGCTCTTGCTGTTCGGACGCTTCGCCGACGCGCAGCGGTGGCTCGCGGGCGCGCAGGTCGATCGCCAGGTGACGGCCGCGGGCGCGTGGCACTTCGAGAGCCTGCTCGTGACCGAGGGCGTGCTCGCGGCGGCCTGCTACCCGCGCGCGAGCAGGCTCGAGCGGATCAAGCTGCTGCACACGCTCGATCGCAACCGTCGGCAGCTGCAGCGCCACGGGCTCGCGGCCGCCGGCG
>DATLLB010000553.1:0-2405 GCA_035538075.1 Enhygromyxa sp. | reverse complement strand
GTTCATCATCGTGTTCCTGTCTGCGGCAGCGGGCGCGGCAGCGGCAGGCTTGTTGGACGGCGGGGGCGCGGGAGGAACCTGGCGGGCCTGCTCTTTCTCGGCCTCGATGTCCTTGGCGAAGTGCTCCTGCATCCACTCCGCGAGGTTCTTGCGGCTGTAGAAGAGGCCCTCTTCGAACATGAACGCCTGGAGCGCGTCGTGCAGCTCCGAGGCGGTCTGAAAGCGCTGGTTGAGATCGGCATGCAGCGAGCGCATGACGATCTGCTCGAGCTTGGTCGGCACCGCCGGGTTGATCCGACTCGGCGGATCGACGTTGACGGTGCGCACCTTCTCGAGCGTGGCGAAGTCGGTCTCGGCCTGGAAGAGCCGCTGGTTGCAGAGCACCTCCCAGAGCACCGCGCCGAGCGAGAACACGTCGCTGCGACGATCGATCGGCGCGCCGCGGACCTGCTCCGGCGACATGTAGCCGAACTTGCCCTTGAGGATGCCGGCCTGCGTCTGCGAGACCCGCCCCGCGGCCTTGGCCACGCCGAAGTCGATCAGCTTGACCTCGCCCTCGTACGAGACGAGCACGTTGGGCGGGCTGACGTCGCGGTGGATCAGACCGAGCGGACGACCGTGGCGGTCCTTCTTGTTGTGGGCGTATTCCAGCCCTTCGCAGACCTGCATGATGATGTAGCAAGCCTGCGCCAGCGGCATCGGCCGCTTGAGCGTGCGCCCGAGCTCGAAGATCGCCCGCAGATCCTTGCCGGGCACATACTCGAGCACGATGTAGAAGGATTCGCCCTCGGACTTGAGCTCGTAGATCTGAGCGATGTTCGAGTGCTGAAGCTGCGCAGCGATGCGCGCCTCATCCTTGAACATCGTGATGAACTCTTCATCCTCGGCGACGTGCGGCAGGATGCGCTTGATCGCGACGACCTTCTCGAAGCCCTCGACCCCGCGCGATACAGCCTTGTAGACCTCGGCCATACCGCCCAGAGCGATGCGTCCGAGGATCTGGTATTGGGCGAGTTTCTTGGGCAGGTCCAACAAGGAGCGCTCCAGCGGAAGTGGGCGCGCGTCAACACGCCACGTTGACGATCTGACCCGTGAGCGCATCGAAAGTCAATGCTTTCCAGTACATGCGCGCGTGCAGACGACTGCGCTCCTGCGCAGTCCGATGGCCCGCGTGCGGCGCTGAGGTGGGCTGCTCGTGAGACGGTGCTATGGTGCGGCCAAGCGCATGAGCGGCTCCGACGAGATCGACTTCGATGCCAAGCTCGCAGGCGCGAGCGCGAGCGAAGCTGCCGGCATCGAGGGGACCTCGAGCCTCGAAGGCAGCGCCTCGATCGACGGTACGACTGCGGCGAATCGGGCCATCGCCGAAGGCCTCGCCAGCGGCGCGATCGATGCAGTCACCGCGCAGCAGCTGCTCATCGATCAAGTGCTCGCCGAGCAGCTGCCCCCGGGCCTCGCGCCCGAGCAGCTGGAGCGCCTCCGCGGAGAGCTCGCCGCCCTGCTCGAAGCCGACCCCGCTCTCGCCTCGCTGCTGTCCTAGCCCGCGGCTGAACGGCTAGTCCAAAAGACGGCGCACTTGTGGTGACACGAAGTGCTTTTCGGTGTCGAAGCGCCGCAGCGCGTCCGCGACGACCTGCAGCCGCTCGGGCGGCTTGAGCTTGCGATCGACGATGATCCGATAGCGGCCGCGCACGCGACACAGGCCGCCGACACCCTGGACGAGACCGCCCATGGGTTCGTAGCTGACGTCCACATCGAGCTCGGACGCGAGCTTCTCGAGCTCGGACAGCTGTTCTTCCGCCTTCATCGACTGTGCTCTTCGGCGCGAGAGCTTGCCCGAACTCGCCGATCAGGCCAAGCCCCAAAGCAGGCGGTGAACCGCGAAAAGTCCTGTCTAGCGGGCCTTTGCCGGATCGCGGCGGGCGATCCCCGAGACGATCTACGCGCCTACGAGCGCTCGGCGATCGGCAGCGTGAACAGGAAAGTGGTGCCCACGCCGAGGATGCTCTCGGCCCAGACCTCGCCGCCGTGCGCCTCGATCAGCTTGCGCACGATCGAGAGGCCGAGGCCCGCGCCGCCGTGCTCGCGGGTCGAGCTGGAGTCGACCTGATAGAAGGCGTCGAAGATGCGGCCGAGTTGATCCTCGGGGATGCCGATGCCGGTGTCGCTGACCGACACGCGCAGCGCGTCGGCGACCTCCTCGCCGAAGAAGTCCTCCTCGAAGGGGCGACGCATCGGCGCGAGCTCGGCTCGGATCAACACGTGGCCGTCGGGGCGATTGAACTTGATCGCGTTTTAGATCAGGTTGACCAGCACCTGCTGGACCTTGTCGCTATCGATCAGCACGGCCGGCAGCTCATCGTCGAGCACCTGGATCAGGTGCACGCGCGCGCGCTCGGCCGGGA
>DATLLB010000552.1:0-6921 GCA_035538075.1 Enhygromyxa sp. | reverse complement strand
GGTGATGGCGATGGCGACGGTGACGGCGACGGCGATGGCGATGGCGACGGTGATGGCGACACCGGCGATGGCGATGGCGATGGCGATGGCGATACGGGCGACGGCGATGGCGATGGCGAGACCGATGGTCTGACCTGCGACGAGATCGAGCTCGAGTACGAGGCGCTGGCCGAGAGCTCGAGCAGCTGCAGCGAAGATGCGGACTGCCAGGTGCTGTTCGGCCACTGCGACATGGGCCTCGGCGGCTGCTGGTACGTCACCAACAAGTCGGTGAACCAGGCCGACCTCGACAACCTCGCCAACCAGTACCAGGGCATGGGTTGCTTCGGGCCGATCTGTCTGTGCCTCCCGCCGCCCAACTCAGTCTTCTGCGACGCCGGCACCTGCCAAGGCGCCTGAGCCGGGCGTGAGGCTCGCGGCTGGTCATGAGCGCGGGCTTGCGTATCATCCCGCCCCGATGTCCGACCTCGACGTCGCTGCAGTTGCCGCCGAGCTCGCGGAGCTCTCGCCTCGCCGGATCCTTCGGCGGGCTTACGAGCTGTTCGCCGTCGAGGACGTGGCGATCAGCTTCAGCGGCGCCGAGGATGTGCTGGTGATCGACTTCGCGTGCGACGTGCTGGGCGATCGCAAGCCGCGGGTGTTCAGCCTCGACACCGGTCGCCTGCACCCCGAGACCTATCGCTTCTTCGCCAAGGTCGAGGAGCACTACGGACTGCGCATCGAGTACTGCTTTCCGCAGGCCGAGGCGGTCCAGGCGTTGGTGCGCAACAAGGGGCTGTTCTCGTTCTACGAGGACGGTCACCAGGAGTGCTGTGGCATCCGCAAGGTCGAGCCGCTGCGTCGCCAGCTGAGCGGCGTGCGGGCGTGGATCACCGGGCAGCGCCGCGATCAGAGCCCCAACACGCGCGCGGCGGTGCCGGTGTTCGAGCGCGACGCGAGCTTTGCCGGGCGCGACGGCGGGCCGCTCTACAAGCTCAACCCGCTCGCAAGCATGAGCTCGGCCGAGGTGTGGGAGACGATCCGCGCGTTCGAGATCCCCTACAACTCGCTGCACGAGCGCGGGATGATCAGCATCGGCTGCGAGCCGTGCACGCGCGCGGTGCTGCCGGGCGAGCACGAGCGAGCGGGTCGCTGGTGGTGGGAGGAAGCGACCAAGAAGGAGTGCGGCCTGCACGTCGGCACCAAGGACGCTGCGAGTGGCGAGTCCTGAGCTGGCGATCGTGCACGCCGACGAGCGGCTGGTTGCGATCAACAAGCCGAGCGGCATGCTGGTGCACCGCGGCTGGGCGCGCGACGACGTGGTCGCGGTCGATCTGCTGGCGGCGCAGCTCGGGCGCTATGTGTGGCCGCTGCATCGGCTCGATCGCGGGACCTCGGGGATCGTCGTGTTTGCGCTCGACGCCGAGACCGCGCGGGAGTTCAGCGCTGCGCTCGAGCATGGCGAGATCGGCAAGCGCTACCTGGCGCTGGTTCGCGGGCACGCACCGGACGAGCTGTTGATCGACTACTCGCTGCGACGCGTGGACTCCGACGACCCCGAGCGTCTTCCGGCGCGCACGCTGGTCCGGCGGCTCGGCGAGTGGGAGCGGTATTCGCTGGTCGAGGCCGTGCCGTACACCGGACGTACCCATCAGATCCGGCGTCACCTCAAACACATCGCCCATCCGATCATCGGCGACGTCCGCTACGGCAAGGGCGCGCACAACCGCATGTTTCGCGAGCGCTTCGGCCTGCATCGTCTGGCCCTGCATGCCGCGGAGCTGCGCTTCGGCGAGCTCACGATTCGGGCGCCGCTGCCCGACGACCTCGCAGGTCCGCTCGCCAGCATGGGCTTGGTTGTTGGCTGACAGCCGCCGAGCGTGCGGCTAATGTCCCGGCCCCGAGCCGCTCGGGGCTCGAGAGCGAGACACACCGATGATCATCATGAAGTTCGGCGGTAGCTCCGTCGCCAATCGCGAGCAGATCCACAAGGTCTTCGACATCGTCCGCAGCCGCAGCGATCGCTCGCCGCTGGTGGTGAGCTCGGCCCACAAGGGCATCACGGACGCGCTGGTCAACGCGGCTCGCAAGACCGCGACCGGGCAGATCGATCTCACGCCGATCGAGCGGCAGAAGCAGATCGCGGCCGAGCTTGGCTGCTCGGAGGCGCTGCTCGAGCCCTTCTACGACGAGCTGAATGATCTCCTGCGCGGCATCTCGCTGGTCAAGGAGCTGAGCCCGCGCAGCCTCGACTACGTGTCGAGCTTCGGCGAGCGCATGGCCGTGCGGGCGATCGCGGACTACTTCACCCGACAAGGGCTGCCGGCGCGGGCCTACGACGTGTGGGATCTGGGCTTCATCACCGACTCGAGGTTTGGCTCGGCGCGGCCGATCGACGGCTGGGAGCAGGCCTGCCGCGAGGCCGTCGCTGCCCTGCCCAAGGGCGAGATGGCGATCGTGACCGGGTTCGTGGGCAAGAACGCGAGCGGGGAGATCACGACGGTCGGGCGCAACGGCAGCGACCTGACCGCGAGCTTGCTCGGCGCGGCGCTGGCGGTCGAGGAGGTGCAGATCTGGACGGACACCGACGGCGTGATGACGGCCGATCCGTCGGTCGTGCGCGAGGCTTGCAACATTCCGTACATGCGCTTCGACGAGGCTGCGGAGCTGGCGTACTTTGGCAGCCGCGTGCTGCATCCGTCGACGCTGCTGCCGGCGATGCGCAGCGAGATTCCGGTGCGGGTGCTCAACACCAATCGGCCGGAGCACCGCGGCACGGTGATCGAGAAGACCACCGTCGAGAACCCGAATGCGGCGACCAGCATCGCCTACAAGGAGCGGCAGTCGGTGCTGGTCCTGCGCACCACTCGGATGTTTGGCGCGTCGGGGTTCTTGGCCAACGTGTTCGAGATCCTCGGGCGCCGCGGGGTCGACGTGGACGTGATCGCAACGTCCGAGGTGAGCATCTCGCTGACCTCGGCCAATCGGGCGGAGCTCGCCGCCGCGGCCGAGGAGCTGGGGGCGTTCGGCGAGGTCGAGATGCAGCACGGCAAGACCATCTTGGTGGTCGTCGGCCAGCACCTGCCCGAGCGGCCGGGGCTCGGGGCGAAGATCCTGCACAGCATCGCGGCGGCGGGCGTGAACGTGGAGATGGTCAGCTACGGGCTGGACAGCATCAACTTCACGATGGTGATCGACGACGCCGACATCGGGAAGGCCGTCAAGGCGCTGCATCCGATGCTGTTCGGGCAGGCCTGACGGCGGATGTCGTCGCTCTCGGAGGAGAGCGACGAGGACACGATATTGCTCAGGGCAGCGGCAGCCCCTGGCTGGTCACGAACTTCTCGAAGTCGAGCCACGGGCGCGAGGCCGGGAACCCAAACAGCCCGCTCTGGACGATGGTCCCGTGATCGATGCCATCGTAGACGACGAGGTTGCGTGGCTGCGACCACGCGCCGACCATCCCCGACGGCACCGCGCCGACGTTCCAGGCCACCGAGGTCGCCGGGGTGTCGCACGAGCCATCCGTCCATGGAACCGTCGGTGCCGACGCTGTCACGTTGCCGCCCGCGTCGACGTGCCAATTGCTCGATCCAATCGCCTTGGCGAACGCACACGCCTGGCTCGGGAACACCACTGGATCGGCGGTCCCCTGCAGCGCCAGGAACCGGACGTCTTGGCGGCTGGCGAGATCGACCGCGAAGGTGATCGGCGAGCGCCACCCATAGGCGGCCGGGGCTGTCGTCGGCGAGCCACCGAGCCCGAGCTCGAGATCGCCGGGCGTGGCGGAACACGGCGCGCCCGGGAGGTCGCAGTAGTCATACCAGGCCGAGAAATCGGTCGGCGCTGCGAAGGCGGCCGCGACGTGCACGGGTGCACCCTGCTCGATCGCCCGCTCGGTGATGCAGGCTCCGTGCGAGTGCCCCCACATCAGCACGCGGCTGGGATCCGAGGCCGGAAAGTCGAGCACGATCTCGGTCAAGCGCAGCACGTCGATGACCTCGCCGAGACAGACCTCGATCTGGGTCGGATCGGGCAGCGGGAGGCCCGGGAATCCGGGCATCGGCTCGCCGCGGTACGCCGACATCGCGGTCATCCAGCCTCGCGCCGCGGCGCGCTTGCAGGTCTCCAGCGCGACGACATTGTCGAGCCCGCCGTAGCCGCCGTGGTTGATGATCTGCACCGGGTAGGTGCCCGGGGCCGAGGGCACGCAGACCAGCGCATGCACGGTTCGACCTTGCACGGTGTAGTGCCCGACCCGCCAGCTGATCGGTGTGCCGTAGGCGGTCTCGAACACTACCGATCCGTCGATCGCAAATCCGGTCGTCTCGGCCGGGGTTCCGACGCCGCTGTTGTCGAACAGCACCAGCGAGTCGCCGTCAGCACATTGCGCTCCAGCCTCGAGCGGCGTCGCCCCGTCGTTCCAAAAGGCGTCGTTCCAGCAGTCTTTGGCGGCGTCGCTGAAGGTGTGGAGCCTGTTGCCGTCGGGATCCAGAGCGACGAGCTCGAACCGCCCGGGACCCGTCCGTGTGTCGGGGTACAGCTGACCACCATAGGAGTAGGTGACTTGCGGGCTGAATGCCGATGCCCCGAATCCAAGCGTCTTCGACCACGGATACAGCGAGGGCTCGAACGGATGCGGGGTCATGCTCGCGGTCGTCGATCCCACGCCCACCCAAGCGCCCGTGAGTGTGTTCTTGACCTTGAATACGATGGTCTGGCCGGGCTCGTCGGCGTAGCCGGACAGCGCGACCGAAGCCGTCGATTCATGCTCGGTGCGGTTGTTGGGGGTCCAAATGCAGCCGGTCAGGGCTGCGATGCACAATGGGAAAATACGCGGTGCCGTCATGGTCGTGCCAAATTTCGACCGCGCACGCTACTACGTCCCGCGCTCGTCAACTAGCTGGTCGTCGCGACGGGCCGCGAGGTTGGACCACCTGCTCGCGCTCGCTCGCAGCTATGCGGAGCGCGACGCGATGATGTACCGGTGGTGTCGCCGGCCGTCGGCGCCGTCGAGGATCACGAGCACGATCCCACCCGTATGGACGACTCGCTCGACCTCCAACACGGCCTCCCAGACGGTCCCGCCCGGCTCGCCGGTCGTGGGGTTGGCCTTGGTCAAGACGTTGTTGACCGCAAGGATCCGCGAGCCCTCGGGGATCTCGAACGCGGCGAGCAGCTGGCGGCCGAGCGCGTTCTTGGCGGAGACCAGGATCCCCGACGGGCCCTCGGTGAGCCGCACGGACTCGGCCCATGCTCGGGTCACGTCGTCGGTGACAAGCCCCATGTCGACATACTTGGCATCGGTGAACCCGTTGCTCTTTCGACCAGTGTGGACGATGTCGAACGGTGTACTCACGGCGGCATCCCACGGCGGTTCAAACATGCTCGATGGTCGTGCAATAGCCGTACACATCGCGCGCGTCAGCGATGTCACCGACATCGACTCGCGGCCATGCCAAGCGGACACGGACAGCCGTGCCGATCGTGTCGGGTCGCCACGGGTGCGTCGCGGCTGGTATGCTCGGCGGCATGCCCGTCGCCTTCGCCGACCTGCGTGACTCCTACCCTACCGAGCAATCGCCGTGCGGCGACGGCTGGGAGAATCAATGTGCCATCCGCATGAGCATCGCCCTGCAGGGCGCTGGCTTCGACTTCGATGGCTACGGTGATCCATTGTGCAGCCACGGGCATGCGCGCGGGGCCGAGTCGCTGGCCAACCACCTGTGGCGCGAGTGGGGGGCTCCGCGGGTGTATCGCGACGGCTCTTCGGCCAAGCGGGCGATCGGGACCGCGCAGGGCATCGTGCTGTTCAAGGACATCTCGGGGTTCCGAGGCGGGCTCGGGGATCACATCGATCTTTGGACCGGCACCTCGACGATGACCGGCGAGTACTTCAACTACTGCAAGCAAGTGTGGTTCTTCCGGTGCGATTGACGATGAACGCGTGGCGTTCATCGTCACTGGTTTTGATGGAGGGCCGTCGCCGGCCCTCCCCCGCGCCGGGCGGACCCGTCGCAGGTCCCCTACCCCCACGGTCGCCCTTCGGGCTCCTGTTCGCTTCGCTCACCGCCGTGCTCGCAATCGCGTTGCTCGGGTGCACGGCGAGCAAGCCAGGGCCCGACAGCGAGCAGCCAAGCAACTCGACGGTCGGGCCGATCGAGGCCGAGCCGGACGTGGAGCCCGCGGCGGTCGAGCCGACGAGCTACGACCACAGCGTGGAGATCGACGGCGTGCGGCTGGGGCTGAGCGCGGCGGACTGCGTGCTCACGTCCGAATCCGGCGAGCAGCGGCTGGTGCATCGCTTCGAGGTTCCGGCCGCGTGCGGGTTTGCGAGCGACTCGACGGGAGCGGTGCGGATCGTCGAGACCGACAGCGGCAAGGCGGTGATGGTCGAGAGCTCGCGGCCGCTCGAGCGCGACTGCGAGACGGTGACGCGGGTGGTGGTGATCACCGAGCAAGGCCCGCGCGTGTCGAAGGCGGCGCAGCGCGTGGCGATGTGCCTGCCGTTCGCGTGGGACGAGATGATGTTCCACGTGCTGGCGAGCGAGCCGGTCCCGTTCGGCACGCCCAGCGTCGATCCCTGATTGGTCTGCCTAATTGGTGTGGTCGAAGCCGTAGATCAGGTGCACGGCGTCATCGGCCGCCGCGTTGACGGCCTTCATCGAGTACTGCGACGCAGCGCCAGCCTCCGCGCCCGCGTCGTAGACCAGACCCCGGGTAGTGGGGCACTCGACCCCGGACTCGTACTCGAGCCCGCGAGCGTTGCACTCGAGCTGCTCTGAGGTGACCGCCGCCGGATCCTCGCTCGCGCGCGCCATCGTGGCTTGCAGGAGATCCATCGGCTTGGCCGAGGCGACCACGTGGACCTGCTCGCGGCCGATGTCCTGATCGTTGATCGTGAACGAAGCGGGCGCGGGCGGAATGTGCAGGGCAGTCGCG
>DATLLB010000551.1:0-7650 GCA_035538075.1 Enhygromyxa sp. | reverse complement strand
GCTGACGATCGAACGCAGCTCCTGTGGGCGGCCCGCGGGGGGTACGGCGCCACGCGGTTGCTCGCGCGTTTGGATCCTTCGCGCTTGCGTGCGAACCCGAAGCTGCTGGTCGGGTTCTCCGACGTCACCGCGCTGCTGTGCTGGGCGTGGGTGCACGCGCGCGTGCCTTCGATCCACGGGCCCGTGGTCGCGCAGCTCGACGACCTGCCCGAGCACGATCGCGAGCGGCTGTTCGACCTGATCGACGGCGACACGCCCGAGCCGCTGCTCGCCGATGAGCAAAGCGCGACGCTGTGCGGCGGTCGAGTCGAGGGCGTGCTGATCCCTGCCAACCTCGAGGTGCTGCGTAGCCTGATCGGCACGCCGCACATGCCTTCGCTGGCCGGGGCGATCCTCGCGATCGAGGAGATCGGCGAGCGTCCGTATCGAATCGATCGCGCGCTGACGCAGCTGCTCGACAGCGGCTCGCTGCGCGGCGTCGTCGGTGTGGTCGTCGGCGATCTGCACGCCTGTACCGAGCCGGACAACGGCGGCAGCCAGGGCTTCAGCGCGTGCGAGGTGATCGAGGAACGACTCGCGAGGCTCGGCGTGCCGGTCCTGACCGGGCTGCCCTTCGGCCACGCGCCGGGCCGCAACGCCGCGTTGGGCTTCGGCGTGCAAGCGCGGCTCGACGCCGATCAGGGATCGCTGGAGCAGCTCGAGCCCGTCACCGTGCGAACTTGAAGAGCATCACCAACGAACGCCGACGCCGAGGTTGGTCCCGCCCACGCCTGTGACCTTGAACGAGTCGGGCACGAACTCCCAGGCGGTGTAGCGCTGGCCGTTGATGATGTAGTCGGGCTGGAATTCGACCTCGGGCTTGCGCTCCTGCTTCGCCGTCAGCACCCGATAGTCGGCGTCCGGCGGCTCGACGCCAACGTGGGTGCCCTGGAAGATCAGCTCCGAGAGGCCGCTGTTCTTGATTGGCTGGGTGTTGACGCCACGCGAGGAGCGAGAGCACCGCCTGCTGGAGTCGCGGCGCGAGCAGGAGGTGGCGGCGACGTGGGGCGTGCTGTTCGGGCCCGAGCTACTGGCCGAGCCCGATCAATTCTGAGTGCCCCAGCGTCTACGGCGCGTGGGAGCCCGCACCGTGAGGGGGGCGGTCCCCGCGTGCTCCCGAAAATCGCGAAGCGATTTTTGGGAGTGTGTTTCGGCGCATCGCCGAAAAGCACTAAAGTATTTTTGGGAGTGTGTTTCGGCGCATCGCCGAAAAGCACTAAAGTAGCCCCGAATGAGGGGCTGGAGCCTGTCCGATTTGGCCCTCGCGCGACCCGTCACGGTCGCGATGCTGCTGATCGCGATGTTCCTGCTCGGCAGCATCGCGGTGGTCAAGCTGCCGCTCGCGTTCCTGCCGGCCGAGTCGGTGTCGCGCGTGCAGATCCGCGTGAACATCAGCACCACCTCACCAGAGGTGCTCGAGCGCGACGTGATCCGGCCGCTCGAGGAGGCGGTCGCAGGCGTGCGCGACCTCGACATCATGCGAGTCTCGAGCGGCTCGTGGGGTGTGCGGATGGATCTGGAATTTCAGGCCAACACGGACATCGACGCGCGCAAGCTGGAGCTGCGCGAGCGGCTGGATCGCACGCGCGGGACCCTGCCTGACTCGGTCCAGAACATCGAGCTCAACTCGTCGCAAGGGCCCGCCGACGAGCCGATCATGCGGGTCCGGATCGCCAGCGACAAGAACCTCGACGGCGAGTACTACCTGATCCAGCGCCAGGTCGTGCGGGCGATCGAGCGGATCGACGGGGTCTCGCGCGTGGAGCTCGAGGGCGTCGAGCCGCACGAGCTGGAGGTCGCGCTCGATCTCGACGCGGCGCGCAGCCATGGGATCGCGCTCGCGGAGGTCGGCGATGCAGTCCGGCAGTCGCAGCGCGGACGCAGCCTCGGCACGCTGCGCCGCGACATTCGCGACACGGGCGTGCGCAGCCCGGGCGCGCCTGCGGACGCGGAGTACTTCGCCGCGCTGCCGCTCGAGCGCGGCGCGACCCGGCCGCAGACCGGGACCACGATCGTCCAAAACCAGCTCGAGGGCGAGAGCAACCAGTCGAGCGGCACGACGCAGGCGCAGCAGGTGGCCTCGTTCTCGCGCGTGGGCGAGGTCGCGAAGGTGGAGCTGCACGCCAAGGAGCAGCGCCGCGGCAGCCGGCTCAACGGGCGTCCGGCGATCAACCTCGAGGTGTTCGCCGACGCGGGCGCGAGCCCGGTCGAGGTCTCCGAGCAGGTGCGCGAGGTGGTCGAGGCGCTGCGGCTGGATCCGAGCCTCGGCGGCGTCGACGTGGCGGTGTTCGAGGATCAGGGCACGATCATCCTCGACACGCTCGGCGACCTGCGCGACACCGGGATCTATGGCGGGCTGATCGGCATCGTCGTGCTGTTTGGGTTCCTGCATCGCTGGCGCACGACGATCATCGCGTCGCTGTGCGTGCCGATGAGCGTGCTCGGAGCCTGTGCGGTGCTGTTCCTGCGCGGCGAGGAGCTCAACTGCATCGTGCTGCTCGGGCTCGTGCTCGGAGTCGGGATGCTGATCGACAACGCGGTGGTGATCGTCGAGTCGATCGAGCAGCACCTGCAGCGAGGCGCGAGCCCGCTCGAGGCCGCCAAGCAGGGCGCGCGCGACGTCGGGCTCGCTACCGTCGCCTCGACGATGACCAGCGTGATCGTGTTCCTGCCGATGATCGTGGGCGGCGGCGGCAAGAGCAACATGTACGCGTACATGCGGCCGCTCGGGGCCACGTTCGTGACCGCCCTGGTCGCGAGCTTGCTGGTCTCGCAGCTGCTGGTGCCGCTGCTGATGGCGTGGAAGCTGCCCGGGCGGTTTGGCGGCGGGCGGGCATACAAGCCGACCCGCAACTTCGTGCTCGAACCGATCGCGCGCTTCTACGGTCGCTTCGTCAGCTGGACGATCGGCCACCCGCGCCTGACCTTGCTGGTGGGCCTGATCCTGTGTGTATCGGCCGTGTACCCGGCCAAGAACATGCAGATCGACATGGGCATGGGCGAGAAGATGGTGGCGATGCCGATCCGCCTGGAGCTGACCGGCAGCCGCGACTTCGAGGACGTGCAGCGGCGAGTGGTGGTCGCCGAGCAGGCGCTGCTCGAGCACAAGCAGGCGATCGGGATCGAGACGCTGACCTGCCGCTTTCGCGACTGGGGCGCGTGGTGTGACGCGTTCCCGGACGCGGGCATGGTCGAGTCGGAGCAGGACATGTCGGACTTCAAGCAGCGCATCAGCGACGTGCTGCCCGAGCAGCCCGGCGTCCGCTACCACGTCGGCCAGCGCGACGGTCACTGGATGGACAGCCGCGACCCACGAGAGGTGCAGTTCGTGCTGCGCGGCGAGGACATGTCGACGCTGTTCGAGCTGTCGGAGCGCTTCGCCGCGCACCTGGCCGAGCGGCTGCCCAAGGGCGATCCCGACGACCCCAAGACCGGCGGCTACGACACGATCACCGGGCCGTTCAACGAGGGCAATCAGGAGCTCCACATCAAGCTCGACGGCGAGCGCCTGCGTCGGTTGGGCCTGCGCGCCGACGAGGTCGCGCAGATGGTCTCGCTCGCGTTCGAGGGCGTGCCGCTCGGGCGCATCAGCGGGCCCGAAGGTGAAGTGGAATTGCGCATGGCGACGGGGCGACTGCGCGGGCCGGCGTTGGCTGGCGAGGACGAGCTCGGGCCGGGGCTCGCGGATCTCGAGGACCTCCGGATTCCGCTGCCCAACGCGACCGAGGCCGGCGCAACCGAGGTGCCGCTCGCCTCGCTCGCGACGATCGAGCTGGCGCGCAGCCCCTGGTGGGTGCAGCGAGTCGATCGCAACACGGAGGTGCGGATGAAGGTGCGCTTCTTCTCGCCCGATCGCGAGGCCAACGCCAAGGTCGTCGAGGAGGCCAAGCAGGGCTTCGTGATGCCGGCCGGGTACTCGTTCGGACAGGGCACGCCGTTTGGGCGCGATCAAGGCGACATGATCGAGCTGGCGATCAACCTCGGCCTGTGCCTGATCCTGGTCTACGCGGTGATGGCCTCGTTGTTCGAGAGCTTCCTGCAGCCGGGCGCGATCCTGGTCACCGGCTTGCTCGGCTGCTTCGGCGCGCCGTGGGCGATGTGGGCCACGCAGACCACGTTTGATCTCGTCGCGATGATCGGGCTGTTCATCTTGATCGGGATCATCGTCAACAACGGGATCATGCTCATCGACAAGGTCACGCAGCTGCGCGCGCTCGGGGTCAAGCGCGACGAAGCGCTCGCGCAGGCCGGGCAGGATCGGCTGCGGCCGGTCTTGATGACCGCGTTCACGACCATCTTCGGGCTGGTGCCGATGCTGATCCACCACCCGACGCTGGCCGGCGTCTACTATCACTCGATCGCGATCATCATCGCCGCGGGGCTCGCGACTAGCACGATCATGACGCTGGTGTTCCTGCCGTCGGCCTACGTGCTGGTCGAGAATTTCTCGCTGACGGCCCGCAAGGCCTGGCGCCGCGGCAGCTTGCGGCGGCGTCGCTAGCGGGCATACTCGGGCGGTGCCGGACGAGTCGCCGATCACCGCGGTGCGCATCGACAAGTGGCTATGGGCCGCGCGGATGTTCAAGACCCGCTCGGCAGCCTCGACCGCGTGCACGGCCGGGCACGTGAAGATGGACGGCGAGTCGGTGAAGGCCAGCAAGACGGTCAAGCCGGGTGATCGCATCGACGTGGTCACGCCGGGCGGCGAACGAAACCTCGAGGTCGTGGCGCTCGGCGATCGGCGCGGGTCGGCCACGGTCGCGCAGACGCTCTACGTCGATCACACGCCGCCCCCGCCGCCCAAGGAGGAGCGCGTGCTGGAGGGCATCCGCGACCCGGGCACGGGACGTCCGACCAAGAAGCAGCTCCGCGAGCTTCGCAAGCTGCGAGGGTGGTAGAACGCGAGCGTGAGCGAGTTGCTCGACTGCCTCGAGATCGGTCCCAAGCAAGGTGCGAGCGCCAGCGTGATCTGGCTGCACGGGCTCGGAGCCGACGGTCATGACTTCGAGCCGATCCCGCCGCTGCTCGGGCTGCCGAGCGTGCGCTTCGTGCTGCCTCATGCGTCGCATCGGCCGGTGACGATCAACGGTCGCTACGTGATGCGGGCCTGGTACGACATCCTCTCGCTGGACTTCAATGGCGTGCGCGAGTCGGAGGCCGACATTCGCGAGTCGCAAAAGCAGATCGAGGCGCTGATCCGACGCGAGAACCAGCGTGGAGTCCCGAGCGAGAAGATCGTGCTGATCGGATTTTCGCAGGGGGCGGCGATGGCCTTGCACGTGGGCCTGCGCTGGCCCGAGCGGCTCGCCGGCGTGGCGGTGCTGAGTGGTTATCTGGTGATGGGCGATCGCGTCGCGGAGGAGCGCAGCTCGGCGAACGCGAGCACGCCGATGCTGTTCTGCCACGGCACGCAAGATCCGATCGTGCCGGTCTGGCTGGGCAAGGCCGCGCATGATCAAGTCGCCGCGCTCGATCCCGATCGACCGGTGCAGTGGTACGACTATCCGATGCCGCACGCGGTGTGCCCGGAGGAGATCGCCGAGATCGCCCGGTTCTTGCGCGAGCGTGTCGGATGACGCCGGAGGGGCCGAGCCGCAAGCGCAAGCTGGTGCTGTGGCTGGTGTCGATCGGCGCGGCGGTGCTGTTGCTCTTGCTGGTCGCCCGCTTCGGTCGCATCGAGCTGTGGCCCGATCCGCTGGTGCTGCCGGCCCCGTGGTTGTTCGTGGCCGCGTGCGCGATGCAGATCCCCTACACGCTGACCCGCGCGCTGCGGCTCCGCTACGTGCTCGATCCGCTGGTGTCGGCGGCGAGCGGCGAGCGACGGCGCTTCGACTGGCGGGTGCTGCAAGGCAGCGGGATGGTCAGCTATCCGATCGTGATCCTGCTGCCGTTTCGACTGGGCGAGCTCTCGCGCCCGGTGCTGCTGACCGGCGCGCGCGAGCCCGGGGTCGCGTTCGCGGAGTCGCTGTCGGCGATCGCGGTCGAGCGCGTGGTCGATGGGCTGATGGTGGTCGGCATGCTGTTCTTCGGGCTCGCGTTCGCGAGCCTGCATGGCGACGACGGCGAGACGATCGCGTACGTGCGCGGGTTCGGGCGGCTGATGGCGATCACCTTCGTGCTCGGGCTGTTGGTGCTGCTCGGCGCCGCGGCGCGTCCGGCTGCGCTCGAGCAGATCGTCGGGCGCGTGCTCCCGGGTCGCCTCGGCGAGCGCGCGGCTGCGGCCGCGGGGCGCGTGGCGGGGACCATCGCGGTGCTGTTCGACTGGCGCTGCGGGCTGCCCTTCGTGCTGTGGTCGCTGATCTATTGGACCCTGACCATCTGTCAGCTGTGGCTGGTGCTGCTCGCGTGCGGGCTCGAGCTCGGGTTCGCCGATGCGGCCGCCGTGGTCGCGATCGTGGGGCTCGCGATTCAGCTGCCCGGCGGCCCGGCGCAGGCGGGCAGCTTTCAATTTGGGATGGCTGCGGCGCTCGGGCTGCTGACTGGGCCCGAGCAGACGGCCGCGGCCTCGAGCTTCGCGGCGCTCATGTATCTGCTCTCGCTCGGCGGTGCGTGGTCGTTCGCGCTGCCCGGCGCATTGCTGCTCGCGCGCGCCCGCCACCAGCCGGCGAGTCGGACCTTGGGCCCGAGCGAAGCGAGGGTGTCGGAGCGCGGAGGCGAAGCCGAGCACTCCGAGTCCGGCTCGACGGCGTGATGACAAGGACAGCCGGCGAGGCGGACCTCAAAGAGTTCACAGGTTGCATTCGTGGTTCGTCCGTTGAGCAAGGCCCGTGCCGGGCCTAATCAGTCGCAGCGTCGCGTTCGAGCGCGCGCGAGCGTCGGAGATCCGACGCCCGCATCCGAAGGTCCGACGTTCACTCGGGCTGGTGCGGGCCCGGGTCGGCGTGGGCTTCCTTGCGTCCGCCGAACAGCCGCCACACGCCCGAGAGCCGAGCCACCCACCGCTCCGAGATCAGATAGACCGAGGGGATCACGATCAGCGTCAGGACCGTCGACGTGATCATTCCGCCGATCACACACACGGCCATCGGCGCCCGCGTCTCGCCACCCTCGGACAGCGCCATGGCGATCGGCAACATGCCGAACACGGTCGCGGCCGCGGTCATGACGATCGGACGCAGGCGCACGCGCCCGGCCAGCACCAACGCCTCCTCGAGGCTCATGCCCTGCTCACGCTCGGCGTTGGCGAAGTCGAGCAGCAGGATCGCCGCCTTGGTCACCAGACCCATCAACATGATCACGCCGATGAAGCTGAAGATGTTGAGCGTCATGCCCGAGACCCAGATCCCGCCGAACGCCCCGATCACCGAGAGCGGCAGCGAGACCATGATCACCAGCGGCTGCGTGAGGCTGTCGAACTGCGCGGCGAGGATCATGTAGACGAGGATCGCCGCGAGCCCGAGCACCGCGATCATGGCCGTGAACGACTCCTCCATCATCTCGGCGTTGCCGAGCCACTCGGTGTTGAACTCCTTGGGCACCACCTCGGCGGCCTTGGCCTCGACGATCTTCGTGGCCTCGCCGAGCGGCAGCCCGTCGAGATCCGCGAGCACGACGATCTGCCGCTGTCGCTCCTGCCGCTCGATCTCGCTGGGCCCGGTGGTCTCGACCACG
>DATLLB010000550.1:0-2217 GCA_035538075.1 Enhygromyxa sp. | reverse complement strand
GCTGTGGGTGCTGCTCGCCGGTCGCCGGCTGTGGGAAGGCTGCAACGAAGCCACGGTCGCGCGGCGGCTGTTCGAGCACGACCTGCCCGAGCTCGCGCTGCCCGACACGCCCGCGCGCTTGCTGAGCATCTGCCGTCGCGCGCTCGCGCCTGCGGTCGAGCAGCGCTACCCGAGCGCCGAGGCGTTCCGCCAGGAGCTCGAGCGCTTCATGCAGGACGAGGGGCTCGACGCGAGCGTGCGGGCGATCGGCAAGCGCGTGGCCGCAGGCTTCGCGAGTGAGCGCGCGGACACGCGGACGCGCATCGATCAGGAGCTGCGCACGCTGACCGCAGGCTCGACGGTCGCTCCGATCGGGCTGTGGCGCGACGCGTATCGAGGCGAGCAGGCCGATCGCACGCTCGGCTCGGGCGACAGCGAGCCGCGCGTCGCCGATCCCGACGAGGTCACGACCGACTATGGGCCCAGGCTCGACGTTGGTGCTCCGCGGCCGGAGCCCGCCGTGACCACGCTGCCGGGCAGGCCCGCACGCGTGCGCACGCGCTGGGCGATCGCGGGGATCGTGAGCGTCGCTGCGCTGGCGCTCGCGCCCCTGCTCTGGTCGGAGCAGCGCGACGACGAGGCGCTCATCGAGCTCGAGCCGAGCTCGGTGCCACCGACCACCGCCGCGGTCGCGACCGACTGCAGCGCGCCCAACAAGCCGAAGGTGCGGCTCAGCGGCGAGATCGATGAGGACGCGACGCTGAGCTGCGCGCGCGACTATCTGCTGGTGTTCAACACCCGCGTGGCGCCGGGCGTGACGCTCACGATCGAGCCCGGCACCACCATCTACGGCGACCGCGAGACCAAGGGCACGCTGGTCATCCAGCCCGGCGCCCGGCTGCTCGCCGAGGGCACGGCCACGCATCCGATCGTGTTCACCAGCGAGCTGCCCGAGCCCGAGCGCAGGCCTGGCGACTGGGGCGGCCTGATCATGCTCGGCCAGGCGCCGATCAATCTACGCAACGCGCAGGGCCAGCCGATGCTCGGTCAGGTCGAGGGCCTCACCGACGTCGGCCGCTACGGCGGCGACGATCCTGACGACGACAGCGGCGTGCTCCGCTACGTCCGCATCGAATACCCCGGCAGCGAGCTCGCGCCCGGCAACGAGATCAACGGCCTCACGCTCGCCGGCGTCGGGCGCAAGACCGTGATCGATCACGTGCAGGTGCGCTCGAGCTCCGACGACTGCTTCGAATTCTTCGGCGGCACCATCGACGCCAAGCACCTGGTCTGCGACACGCCCGGCGACGACGCGCTCGACTTCGATCACGGCTACCAGGGCCGCCTGCAGTTCGTGGTCGTGCGCGATCAGACCGGCGAGCGAATTGGCTATGGGCCCGACGACACGCCTGGGCACGGGCTCGAGATCGACAACGATCCCAACGGCACCACCGCTGCGCCGCGCACGAGCCCGAAGATCTGGAACGCGACGCTGTGCGGGACCGCGGGCGAGCCTTCGCTGAGCTTTGCGATCCTCGCCCGGCGAGCCTCGCAGGCCGAGCTGCGCGGGGTCGTCATGGGCGGCTTCGACTTCGCGCTCGATCGGCGCGACGCCGAGACCCGCTTCGCGCTCGAGGGCGTGGCGTGGCTCGACCAGCCGCTCGCCGAGGTCGACGAGCGCGACGACGACGGGGACTTCGACGAGCTCGCGTGGTTGGCCGAGCCCGCGCGAGCGTCGTTGGCCGACATCGATGGGCTGCCCAGCTGCCGCGGTCCGATGCCGGCGAGCTTGCTGCCCGGCACGCCGCTGGTGCCCGCCGGGGCGTTCGCCGGGCCGCCCGACGACGGCTTCTTCGATCCCGATGCTCGCTACCTCGGCGCCTTCGCTGGCCCCGACGACGACTGGACCGCCGGCTGGGTGCGCTGGAGCGAGTGAGCGCTCGGGTCGATCACTCGACCTCGATCTCGCCCGGCATGATCGTGCTGGCCTTGTCCTGCGGCACGAACAAGATCGACAGGGGCAAGCGCGAGAGCGCCTGATCGAGCACCAGCGGCAGCGCCTCCTCGGCGGCCTGCTGCTTGGCGGTCAGCTTGCGATCGACCGGCTCGACGATCAGCGATCCGGCCGAGCGCAGCACCAGCTGCAGCAAGGTCAGCTTGCGCGGCAGCACGTGCAGCTCGAGCTGCTTGTGCGTGGGCACGCCCGAGCGGTCGCGCAGCTCGTCGATCGCTTCGCGC
>DATLLB010000549.1:0-2309 GCA_035538075.1 Enhygromyxa sp. | reverse complement strand
CGCGTTCGATCCGGCAGGCGGCCGCGCAGGCCTCGGCTTTGCGCGCGCCGAGAAGGACGTCGATCCCGACGAGTGGTTCTTCAAGGCCCACTTCTTCCAGGATCCCGTGCAGCCCGGCTCGCTCGGCATCGAGGCGATGCTGCAGCTGCTGCAATGGTCGATGCTCGAGCTCGGCATGGACGCAGGCATGGCCGCGCCGCGCTTCGAGGCGATCGCCGTCGAGCGGGCCCACACCTGGAAATATCGCGGGCAGGTGGTGCCGCACAATCAGACGATCACCACCACGCTCGAGCTCACCGATCGTGGCCGCGATGCTCGTGGCGCGTACGCGATCGGTGATCTGTCGCTGTGGGTCGACGGCAAGCGGATCTACGAGGCGCTCGGCCTCGGCATGCGCATCGTCGATGACGCAAGCGTCGGCGACGGCCGCGTCATCACGCTCGATCCGGCGCGCGATCGCTGGATCCTCGATCACTGCCCCACCTACACGGTTGCGGCGCTGCCGATGATGTCGATGCTCGACATGCTCGCCTCGGCCGCGCGCGACGACGAGCGGCTGCTCGGGCTGCGCGACGTTCGGGTCAAGGGTTGGGTGGTCGTGGACCAGGCCACTCAATTTCGTTGCGAGCGGGATCGCGAGCGCGTGCGCCTGCTGATCGATTCACCCGAAGGCGAGCGCGAGATCGCCACCGGTCGGCTGGTGGTCGGTCGCCGCTACGGCGTCGCGCCCAAGCCTCTGGCCGCCCTCGAGGGCCCCGAGGCCAAGTCGCCCTATGCGAGCGGCGAGCTGTTCCACGGCCCCGCGTTTCAGCTGCTCGAGCGCCTGGTCCGTACGCCCGCAGGCGCGTCGTCGCTGCTGCGAGCGGCCAGCGACATCCCGATCGGCCGCCTCAACCCCGCGCTGCTCGACGCCGCCACGCACGGCATCGCTCACGATCAGCTGCAAGCGGACAAGATCGCCTATCCGGCCTGGATCCCCGAGCTCGAGCTGTTCGGCCCCACGCCGCGCGAAGGCACGCTGCGCTGCGAAGTCCGCCCGGCCGGCCACGTCGGCAGCCCCGACTTCCCGAGCTTCGAGATCCAGCTGATCGGCGAGCGTGGCGTGTGGGCGCGGCTGCGGCTGGTCGAAGCGTGCTTTCCCAAGGGCAAGCTCGGCCGCGCAGCGCCGCACGATCGGCGCGCGTTCCTGCGTGATCACCTGCACGTCCCCGGCCTCGCCCTCGCGCAGCTCGGGCCCGAGCGAAGCACCCTGCGCATTGCCGACGTCGACGCCAGCGATTGGCTGCCGGGCACGGTCGCGGGCATCTACGGCACCCGCGACGCCGCGACCATCGCCCGCAAGGAGCACATCGCCGCAGCCCACGGCGTGCACCCGCGTCACGTGCCCGAGGCGCTGCCGCTCACGCGCATCGAGCTCGACGTGCGTGCGAGCGACAGCGAGATCGAGGTTCACGGCTCCGCCCGCGGCACGCTCGACATCACGCCGGTCCGCGATTTCTGGACGCAGTGGTTCAACCGCGGCCCGTGGCCGGTCGAGGATCTGTACTACGGCCTGATCGAGCGCTTCATCGATCGCGTGGTGCTCGAGGATCCCGCCGCGTTCGCGCGCGTGCGTGGCCGCAGCCTGCTTTACCTCGCCAACCACCAAGTCGGCGTCGAGTCGCTGCTGTTCTCGATCATCGCCTCGGGCCTCTCGCACGTACCCACGGTCACGCTCGCGAAGATCGAGCACAAGACCACCTGGCTCGGCCGCTTGATCGCGCACTGCTTCGCATACCCGGGCGTGCGCGATCCCAAGCTGATCAGCTTCTTCGATCGCGACGACAAGGGCTCGCTCGCCCGCATCACCGCCGAGTTCGCCGCCGAGATGCGCGACCCGGGTCGCTCGGTGATGGTCCACGTCGAGGGCACGCGCTCGAAGACCTGCGCCACGCCGGTCGAGAAGATGAGCGGCACCTTCTTGGACCTGGCGATCGCGGTCGATGCCGCGGTCGTGCCCGTGCGCTTCATCGGCGCGCTGCCGGTCGAGCCGCTGGCCAAGCGCCTCGAGTTCCCGCTCGGCATGGGCAAGCAGGCCATCTGGATCGGCCGCCCAATCCCCGCGCGCGAGCTCGCGGCCCAGCCCTACGGCGAGCGAAAGCAGCGAGTGATCGCGGCCATCAACGCGCTCGGCTGCGCCAACGCGGACGAGCGGCCGCTGCCGCCGGATCCCGAGTTCGCCGCCCGCGTCGACGCCTGGCAGCGCGCGCGCGGAATCAGCCACGAGCATGCGACCCTGCGCCAGCTGTTGGCCGAGCGGGCCGAGCTGG
>DATLLB010000548.1:0-4395 GCA_035538075.1 Enhygromyxa sp. | reverse complement strand
CCGCCAGACGGCGATGATCAACTACCTGACCTCGACCTTCTGCACGAGCTGCTCCGTCAGCCTGCCGCCGGAGCTGGGCGTCGCGGCGCCGCTCGAGGGCGAGGAAGTGCCGATGCCTCGGCCCGTGCTCGTGCCCGCCATCGAGGATGAGACCGACGTCGAGGCGCTGATGGAGTACGAGCGCGAGCTCGAGGCCGGTCGCAGCAAGCTGACCATCTCCGGCGCTCCCATTTCACGCTCGCACTGACAAGCACCCCACGCAGCCCACCCCAGCCGCACGTGAGCAAGATGAAAGGACCCCCCACCGGGGGTCACCACGTGCGGCCGTGGTCTACGAGCCCCCGAGCGAGCGAAGCGAGCGGCGCGAACGATCGCGTCCGCGGGGGGCTAATCAGAAAAAGTCCTCGATCGGCAGGTTGGTCGCGAGGCCGATCAGCATCGCGCACATCTCCTCGAGGCTCGACTCGCCGACGTGCACGGGGATCGGCTGGTCGAGCCCCTGCTCGGCCAGCGCCTGGGCCAGGAAGGGGTTGTCCAGCGTGTTGTCGTAGGTGCAGTGCAGCTTGATGATGTCGCCGCCCTGCACGGTCGGCAGCTGGCCGACGGGAGCGTCGATGTCGTAGAGGCGCTGCCAGTTGAAGTCCCAGCGCGGGGTCTGCAGCCAGCACAGCTCCTCGCCGTCGCGCTCGATCGTGATCTTCATGTCGACGCCGATGTAGTGCATGTGCGTGCCGATCGTGAAGATCTCGATCGGCGGGATGAAGTCCGGCAGCGCCAACGTGATGCTCTCGGTGTGGTCGGCGACGTTCGGCGGGATCTCGAACACCGGCACGCCGTCGGGGTCGTTGGGTCCCGGCTCGACGCCGTTGTCGTTGAAGATCAAGCCGTACACGAACATGTACGCTTTGACGGCCGGGGCCTCCTCGGTCCAGCGCACGGCGATCGAGCTCTGGTCGATCGCATCCCCGGCGCCGGTTGGGTGGTAGTGGTAGGCCATGATGATCTTCGAGCCGGCCGGCATCTCGAACGCGACGCCCTCCGGAGTCTCGGTCGGCACGCCACCGGGCACCCAGGTGCTGATCTGCGTGGTGCCGTCGAGCGACACGAAGCCGCCGGGGCACGGGAACTTGCCGTCCTCGTCGACGAGCGCGTCCGAGGCCGAGTTCTTGTCGATGTAGGTCAGCACGTGATGCACGACCTCGGCGTTGTCCGGGATCATCTGCACGCCGGTGACCCACACGTCCTGCTCGTTGCCCGGATCGACGACCATGCACACGAAGTGGTCGGTGGTCCCGTCGACGTTGTACGGCGAGGGGTTTTGCAGGATGACGCTGGGATTCTCGAGCTCGAGGCTGGGCGGCTCGGGCAGCGGCGCGGCGTTGGCCGGATCGCCCTCGGGAGTCCCGGCCGTGACCCAGTCGGCGAGCAGCTGCCGCTCGTCGGCCGACAGACGCATGTCGTCCTTCCAGCCGTGATCGGGCTGGCACTCGTCGGTCTCGACCGCGCCCCAGGGCGGCATGACGCCCTGCTCGACCACATCGCTCATGAGCGCCGCCCAGGGTGCGGACTGCTCGTAGGTCTCGAGCGCGAACGGACCGATGCCGCCGGTGTAGTGGCAGCCCACGCAGTTGCCGTGCACGAGCGGGGCGATGTCTTCGTGCCAGTTGGGGCGCAGCGCTTCGCCGTCGCCATCACCGTCGCCATCGCCATCACCGTCGCCATCGCCATCACCATCGCCGTCCCCATCACCGCTGGTCTCCTCCGAGGTCTCGCCCTCGGACTGCGGCGCGTTGTCGTCGACGCAGGCGAGCGCGGGGAGGGCCAACATCAGGCAAGCGAGGCGAAACGGAAGCGAGCGACTCATGGGCGCCATTGGGCCCGAGTTCAACGGCGTTCGCAAGCTCGAACGGCCGATGCCGCAGGTGACAGCGCGAGTTCGCTCGCGGTCACCTGCGCACAAATCGACAGCGGGCGACGGACGGATGCTGGGTTAGCGGGGACCGGATTTGAACCGGTGTGCTCAGGCTTATGAGGCCTGCGAGGTAAACCTGACTCCTCAACCCCACTATGAGAACCTTCAAACCGCGATCGCGGCTGAAGACATCCGTCCGCGGCTGCGCGATGAAAGGATGACCTCAATGCGCCCAGTCGACGGGTAGCGACACGGATGGTTTTTACAGCGAGCGAGTCGAGGCGGTACAGCTAAGGTCGCAGCCGGCCAAAGGCGGCGACTCGTCAGAAGTACGTGGTGTCGACATTGAAGTCAAGCGAGCGGCATCGAAATTTTTGATCAGCCGCCGTCGAGATCGACGTCGACGAATTCGGTGCGTCGCCACCAGCCGCGCTTGTCGACGCTGCGCACGTCGTCGAGCGGGCCGAGCCGGTCGAGGTACGCGAGCAGCTTGCCGAGCGTGCGATCGTCGGGATCGCCGAGGAACGCCGGCACGGCGACCAGGTTGGCGTAGCTGCGCTCGAGCCCCCGGGCCTTGTCGTCGACGAACAGGATCTGGTGCCTGTCGAACCCAAACGGGGCGAGCTTGCGGATGTCCTTGACCCAATAGGTCTCGTCGAGATCGACGTCGCGTCGCTGCGTGCAGCGCTGGCGGGTGAAGATGAAGAGCAGGCGCTCGCGGTCGACGATGCGATCGAGCATGGCCAGCGCGTAGTCGGGGCTCGCCGAGGTCCACACGCCGACGGCCGCGAAGCGCTCGGTCACGGCGTGCATGAATGCCTGCACGCCCGGCCGCAGATACACGCGGAAGTGGGCGACCTGTCGCTGTGGCTTCCAGGGCAGATCGGGCTCGCCGCGGCCGCGTGCGTGGATCAGCGTCTCGTCGAGATCCAGCACCAGCAGCTTGTCGTGTCGCGCTCCCATCACCGCTCCTGCTCGGAGATGTCGGAGTTCTCGAACCCGTACTCGTAGCGCAGCGAGCTGGCGATCGGTTCGCCGTCGAGGTCCACCGCGGGCTCGAACTCCGCGTGCAGCAGCGCGTCGCGGGCCAGCTCGTCGCACTCGGGCTCGAAGCCCTGGCGGATCACGACCGCGGTGACGCGGCCGCTCGCGTCGACCTCGACCTGCATGACGACCGTGCCGGTCACGCCGCGCTGGGCGGTCGCGGGGCACACGAGGTTGGGTATGGAGACGAGCTTGGGCAGCGGCTGCCAGTCGAGCGGGACGGGGGCGATCGTGGATGGATCGGGGACGGGCGTCGGCGAAGGCTCGACCTCGTCGTCCGCAACGGGCTTGATCGACGGCACCACGCTGCCGCGGGTCGCGAGCGCGTCGAGGTCGAGCGTGCAGCAGCGCCCGCCCTCGCACTGATCGGCCGTGTCGGCGCTGCAGGTCAGCGGTCCGCGTATCCACACCGACTCGCTCGTGCGGCAGACCCCGGTCGCGCGGCAGCCGACGAAGCTGACGTCGTCGATCGCGGCCTTGCAGCACAGCTCGAGGTCGCCGGCCATCGGCTGCTCGGACGCGGAGCCGCGGCAGCCGACGAGCGCGAGCGCGAGGACGAGCGAGGCCCGAGACACCATCGCGTGCAAGCCTACGCGAGCGCGAGCGCAGGCAAAACCAGCGCCTCGTCAGCGGGCCGAGATCGGTGCCGGGAGGCTCACCACGCTCGACGGCGGCGCGCGAGCTCAGGCGCCGCGGCGCCTGCGAGACGATCGGCTGCGCGAGCAGATCCCACATGCGCGCGAGGCCAGCGGCGAGTTCGAGGCGATGCGCGAGTGCATGCTCCAGGCCACGACTCCCGACCAGATCGCACCGCGCGCGCCGGAGCCGTGATGGCTCGCCGCGCGTCGCACCTGCGCATACTGTGTCGCCAAAAAAGTGCCGTATAGTACTTCAAAATGGCCCCTTTGCTGGAACTAGGTATTACATAATTGCTTCGCGACGCCCTCGCGGAGGCCGGAACAACTCCATAGTTGTTCGGATCTCGAGCCGACCATCCGCGATCAACTATGGAGTCGATCGCGGATGGCCCCCTCGCTCGCGCGGGCAACTATGGAATAGGCCCGCGCTGGCCACCCCCCATCGCGAGCCAATTCCATAGTTGTCGCCGCGAGCCACCCCCCCACTCGAGGCCTACTCCGTTCTCGATCGCGACTGCCACCCCCCCACGCGGACGCAACTATGGAGTAGGCAAATTCGCGCATGCGCGACGGCGGACCTAATCAGGAGTACCCCGATCCTCGACCACCCCCATCCGGGCGCAACTATGGAGTACCTCGGGCGAGCGCGAGCGCTGCTCGGATCGACTCGGTTCTCGATCGCGGATGGGGGCCCCCATCCCGGACCGACTGTGTTCTCGATCGCGCGTCCGCCGTGCCTGATCGGATCAGAACTCGATAGCGAGACCGATCAAGAAGGTGTCGTCGCCGATCGACATGGCC